>JBDTSC010000344.1:0-4314 GCA_039931375.1 Ardenticatenales bacterium | reverse complement strand
AGATTGAAGGATTATCACGGTGGCAGTCGAGAGGGTCTCCTGATGTATGAGATGCGAGGCGCGCGCAAGCAGAATTGGGCGATTCTTGCGACCGTATCCGCCGTGGTTGTGGCGATGTTCGTGTATTGGATGGGATTGGTGGGACACACGCAATATGGGCAGAGCAATAGCAATGTCGTCGTTCAAGATGGTTTTGCCAACGTATACATGGCCGCTTTTCGCGTGATGACAAGTGGCACGTTGGCGCTGGTTGAGAGCCCAGATGCGATCGTGGCCTATGACATATCTCGGACGACGCCGATCCTCAAAGGCAGAATTGCTGACGGTGCGCAACGAACCATTCTCGGGACGGTCGAGAGCGATCTGATTGCCGATGTAAATCCGAGTCCATACGGTGACCCGCCGACATCGACGATAATCGAGCGGGTATCGTTTGGTGCGACGCCTCAGCGAGTATTTCTTATCAATCTTCCAGGACTAAGTCTCGACTCGCCTGTTGTTGATGGTGATCAATTTTATCGAGTGATCCGCAAGGATGGCGAGACGGAGTCAACGCTAGAGGTCTATGCGATTACTGCGCTCGGTCTTTCGCTCGAACATACGATTGCCGGAATATCAACAACTCGATTAGCCGTTTCTGGCGGCTATATCTATGGCTATGACTATCTAGCTGGGACCGATCAGTCGGCGCCACCGATTGCTATGCGGGTCGAAGTTATGACCAAGGATGACGCCAATGGACCTACCATACATGGATCGTTGACCGTGTCTGGAGACTTCATGGGAGTGATGGCTTCGGGTTCCAATATATTCTTGTATGGCACCTCCATCGTGAGGGTCAACGCCGTGAATGCTGATCGTCCGGTGGTGGCGCCCGGTGAAGCCCTCGCTTGCGGGGAGCTCACGGATCTCTCGATCGACGGAGAACGACTGGTAGGAGTTGAGCATGTGGAGGCTGCTGGCAGCGACCCAATGACTCGGTTCGTGGTGGCGGAATTGCATGAAGGCGCTCTACCGCGTTCGTGCGCCAGCGCAACGATTGCGGGTCGCTACAAAGGCATCTGGGCGTCGGGCGGGAAGATCTGGGCCGCTGGGGATGGCGTGGAGGCATTTGAGTTTCGCGAGCAGGGTGGTCAAGGGGTGGTGGAACCCGCGTTTGATCCGAAGGCGGCACGGGGCAACCTTGTCGCCGCGCGAGCCGTTGGGAGTCATCGACTGGCGGCGTACGACTATTATCACGGCCTTACCCTTTACGAAACCGCCCCATCCGGTGCGACTGCAAGAGTGGCAGTGCTACCATCTCTCGCGGGAAGATGGTTCGTTGCAATCGCAGCGACCGACAATGCGGTCTATATGGTAACGGAGGATACCCTTACGGCCATCAATACAGCAACTTACAACAACCCAACGGTTGCTGGAAGTATTCCCAACAAGTGTCGCCTGCCCGGCCAAACGAAAATTACCGCTGATCATCTGTTCATTCGATGCGGTGGACGAGGAATCACAATGTTCGACATATCACGTCCATTGGCGCCAGCATTTGTCGGAGCCGTTGCAGAGGGGGATGATGAGGGAAGCTTTGATCTCCTAGACCATCTACTATACTCGTTTGTTGGCCAGAGAATTCTACGTATTTATAACGTTGCAGACATACGCACGCCCACATTATTAGGTGAACTTCCGTTGTCCGGGGCGCTTCGATACATCAACGTGACCGCAGGATTCGCGTATATTACGGGATACGACTGGGTACTAACAGTTGTCGATGTCCGCAATCCATCACAACCAACCCTCGCATTCTCCGCCAGTCGCATTCAAGAAACGAATCGGAGCAACGTCATAGGCTCGATAATTGTTGGGGAATGGCTGTTGCTTTCCACCGATGGTGGAGGCACTGCCGTTGTGCATGTGTCGCCAAACCTTGCGCCTAGATTGAAGACTTTCTGGGCCCAACCTGGTGAACTGAATGGCTTGTCCGTCGGTCCTGGCACGACCATCTCAGGTGTCTTTGGCGCCGGGGCCGTGGTCATCGACGCAGCGGATGCCATGAACCCGGTGCGTGTAATGACGGTTCGTAGCCCGGGATGAGTATCTGTGAGGTATTGGCTGCCGTAATTAGATCAGCCACGAGCACGTCATTCTATAGGCTCATGGGCGACAAAGAGAGTATCGTGAGCGATGTTTCGGGCGGGGAACTGATATATGTGACGGACTTTGCCTATCTGTCGATTTGGTCGGATCGTGTACATGCGGCAGGAATTGATCTGGCTACCGTATATCTTGTCCAGTCCACGCCCGTCGCGGTGACTGTCAGCGGCTTTTCGTTCGGCCAACAGCTGTCCGGCCCGCAACCATAAAGCGTTGGACATAAAACCACAGGTGGTTCGCGTTCAGATCATATGTGGTTTGGGGCTAGACCACAGGTGGTTGGCGCTCAGACCATACGTGGTTTGGAGTCAATCCACATGTGGATTTATTGTCCAACCGCTCTTGAGGGAGCGAGCCACAGCCAGTGATAAGGGGCCGTCACTCCTCCTCGTCGCCACCACCGATCTCCCGCTCAAGCGTGTCAAGTGTGGGCAACACAGCTTCGATCGCAAGGCGAAGCTCTGGAAGACTGGTCTCAACTGCGGACCACACCTGCGCCAGATAGACCCGGACATCCTTGCTCACAGCGCCCGCGCCTCTTGCACAATGCGCCGCCGAAGCAGCCAATACAATCCATCCTCCGACACAACATCGACCTCCCTGCCCAACAGTTCTCGCAAGTCGCTGATAAGGTCACACACATCGATGAGCGTTCGCTTTGGCTCCCAGTCCACCAGGAAGTCGATGTCGCTCGCATCCCCAGCCTCGCCCCGCGCCACCGATCCAAACACGCGCACATGGTGCGCGCCATGCGAGGTGGCGAGCCTAACGATGTCGTTTCGTCGTGTGTCCAGCAGGTCGTCGATGCTCACCGGTGGCTCCTGGCCAGAAGTGCGGGGTCTCTTCCTACGCAATTGTAGCAAGCGCACCTGCAACTCACCGCTTCGCCGCCCCGCCCCCACTCCCCCCACCGATCACCGACATCTCCAACAACGTCCCCTCCGTCTTCGCACACCGCGCCAACTCGGCGACCGCCCCGCCCCCGAGCCGCTTGGCGATGAAGTCCAGCTCGCTGCGCCGCTCCGGCACCGCGAACACGAGCGCCGGCCCGGCATCGCGCATCCGCTTTACCAGCACATCCAGGTCCGCGCCCTCGGGCACATCGAAGATGCGCGCCGTCCGCAGCGCCGGGTCGGCGTCAGCGCGGGTGCCCTTGGGCGCGACGGCGTCGTAACCATCGACCGTGCGGTCGGCAAGGTAGGGCACGCTCTCGAAGACGCCGGCGTCGAACCACGGGCGGCCGAGGACGAAGACAGCCCGCCCGGCGCCCTGGGCCTGGACGCGTTCGCCGAGCACGGACGCCGCGGCGGTGCTGCGGTCGAAGAACCCGCATCCGGGCGCGAAGACGCCCCAGTATGCCCAGAGCTGGAAGCAGACGATGCCGAGCACCAGCCCGGCCGGCGTCACCCAGTGTGATCCGAACGCACGCGACCACGCCGCGAAACGTGCACGCCCGCCGCCGGCGCCGATGCCCGCCGTGCCGCCGCGGTCCGCCGCGTCGTCGCCGCCCGCCGTGCCGCCGACGCCCGCCGTGCCGCCGCCGTCCGCCCGCGCCGCGCCCGCTTCGCCCTGCTCATCGGCGGCCCGGTCGTCGTCCGCGTCGCCAACCCACAGCGCGTCCGTCAGCGCGAAAAGCGCCAGCGCGGCCACGACCGCCATCGCCGGCAGCGCGCCGGTGATGCGGTACGTGGCGGTCGAGGCGTGGGCGCCGAGCGCAAGGGTGAGCCAGGCGAGGGTGATCTGCAGGACGAGCCAGAGTCGGCCGCGATCCCCGATGCGTACGACGCACGCGGCAAAGCCGAGGCCGAACAGGCTGGCCCAGACGACGTCGAGCATCGGGTACGGCGTGAAGTAGAACTCGTACGACGGCGCCGCGACGATCGCGTACAGCGCGTCGCGCGCCTGGCTGAGCGCGATCGCGGCGCGGCCGTCCCCGACGCGCTCGGCCACCTCCTGCCACTTGCCGGTCTGCAGGATGCCCTGCGCGGACAACCGCGAGAAATAGTCGTTCGGCCGGACGATCGCCCACCGCACCATCGGCGCCGCGACGACGAGCGCGCCGCCGGCCGCGACCAGGAGCGGGCCGCCGCCGAGGGCGGCCCACGTGGAGCGCAACCCGGTCCACCGGGCCGACGACCGCGCGTCCGTTCGCCCGTTCGGCGGCCC
>JBDTSC010000343.1:0-4345 GCA_039931375.1 Ardenticatenales bacterium | reverse complement strand
CAGCGCCCGGCGGTCTGGCGCTTCCAACCGCCGAGCAGGCGGCCGACTTCCGCCACCATGACGCTGACGTGGCGGTACTGACCTCCGGTCAGCCACTGCCAGGCGTGGGCGAGACGCAAGTACAGTCGCAGCTTGTCAAGATGCGCGTCGGCAGCGTCCAGATAGCGCATGCGCGCTGCTCCAGAGCGCGCGTTGGCGTCGAACAACGCCTCCTGAACGTCCAGCGCGGCGCCGAGCAGCCGCTGAGTCACCAGGAACCGGTGGGACTTGGGGAACGTGTCGGCGCGTGGCACAAGCCAGGTGAGCAGGTCGAACATGCGGCTCAGAATGACCATCTCGTCCGCTGGCTGAACAGTTGACATGGGGGGGCCTCTCTGGGAACTCGTGACGGATTGGAACAACTTGCTGGCCGCAGCCCATCGCGCGGCGCGCGGCAAGCGCGGACATCGGCCGGCGGCGGCGTTCGAGCATCGCTGGGCGGACCAGTTGGTCGCGCTGCAGGATGACCTTGTCGCGCAGCGCTACACCCCCGGCAAGTATCGCCACTTTGTGATCCATGAGCCGAAGCGGCGCAAGATCAGCGCCGCACCGTTTCGTGACCGCGTGGTGCATCACGCGTTGTGCGGCGTCATCGAACCACTGTTCGAGGCGCGGTTCCACCCGGACAGCTATGCCAACCGCATCGGCAAGGGGACGCACCGCGCCGTCGACCGGGTGCAGGCGCTAGCGCGCAAGCACCGGTACGTGCTGCGCGTCGACATCGTCCAGCACTTCGCATCACTCGACCATGACCTCCTTCGCGCCGAGCTGGCCCGCGTGGTGGCCGATACTGACGTCCGGCGGCTGATGGACAGCATTCTGGCAAGTGGCCAGGGCGTCCTCTCCGACGTGTATGACATGGTCTACTTCCCTGGCGACGATCTCATGGCCGCGCTGCGGTCGCGCGGTCTACCCATCGGCAACCTCACGTCGCAGTTCTGGTCCAACTGCTTCTTGAACCCGTTCGACTGGTTTGTCGCCCGTGAACTCGGCTGTGGCGCCTACGTCCGGTACGTGGATGACATCGCCCTCTTTGCCGACAGCAAGCACCAACTCTGGGCGTGGCTCGCGGCCATCGAGACACGCCTTGGTCGGCTGCGTCTTACGTTGCATCCCGCCTGCCAGGTCGTCCCGGTCGCAGAAGGCGTGCCGTGGCTCGGGTTCGTCGTCTACCCCACGCACCGGCTGGTCAAACGCCGCAACCTCGTGAACTTCCGCCGCCGCATCACCGCCCGCATCGATGACTACGCCGCCGGCCGCATCACGTTCGCCGAACTCGACGCCAGCGTCCAAGGCTGGATCAACCACGTGCGCTATGCCGACACATGGGGCCTCCGCCGTCACGTCTTCAGCACGCTGCCGCCCATCCGACCGCCAGGGCGCGGTGACGGAACGCCCCTCGTTTGACGCGGATCGACGTGCGCACGATGGAGACCGATCAAAATTTCCGGCGGGCTCGCTGCGCTCGCGACGTTTCGGGCAACCACGCAGACAGCAGACACCCAGAGCCTCTGAGTCCAGAGCCCACAGAGGCCAGAGCTACGAAACAGGGGCCGCCAACACCACCCGAAAACCGAGATCGTTGTAACGGTAGTCGGGGTCGGAGTCGAAGCGGGACCGGGCGCGCGCGCTGCCATGGTAGCGGTACCAAGACCCGCCCCGCACCACCCGCCGCCGGGCTTGCGTCAGCTTGCCGTTGCCACCGTCTGAACGCTCGCTCAGCGTCCACTCCCACACATTGCCCGACATGTCGTGAATCGGTGGATCGCCAAGACCACGGACGACCCCACGCGGATACATGCCGACGGCCGTCGTCTGGCCGACGTAATACGTGCCATCTTCTCCGAGCCACGTTTCATTGATGTTTGCCATGCCGTCTGCCAAGTCCTTGCCCCACGGATAGCGGTTCGCCTTCTTGCCCCCCGTCGCCGCCTGCTGCCACTCCGCCTCCGTCGGCAAGCGGATCTCGGTGCCCGGCGGAAGCGCGTCCGGTAGCTCAGCCCGCATGCGCGCCGTCAGCCATCGGCAAAACGCCATCGCGTCGTACCACGACACGCGTTCAGCCGGATGGTTGCCGATCGGCCACCGCTGCTCGCCCGGCTCCGCCTGGCGATCCGCCAGCTTCGGCGCCATCGTCCACCACCGCTCATCGGCGTAGCCGCCGGGCGTGTCGCGAAACGCCTTGTACTGCGCGTACGTGACCGGGAACTGGGCGATCTTGAACGGCGCCACCGACTTTTCGCCAACACCGTCCTCGATGACCACCGCCCCGCCGGGCACCGCGCACCACACGATGTCCGGCAGGCCCGCGGCGTTGAGGCCGATGCCGGGGCGATCGTCGGCGTTCAGGCGGCCGAGCACGCGGTAGGCGGCGGCGCGGCCGTGGGGGTGCGGCTCATCGAGCCTCGCGCGGGCGCCGGCGATGAGCGCCGTGCGCGTCGCGTCCTCGACGTCGGACGGGCCGTTCGCGTCGGCGGCGATGCGCAGGCCCTCGCCGTTCTTGGCGATGACATCCAGCGCCACCTCCGGGCTCACCGGCGCCAGCCAGCGGGCCACGTCGTTCGGACCGGCGGCGCGGCCGCCGAGCAGTTCGCCCAGGATAACCGTGGTTACGCGCCACGGTCCGGGGTCCCACCAGCCTTCGCCGTCGCTGAAGAATGCCGCGGCGCTCTGGTCGGCGTTCTTGGCGGCCAGCATCTCGTGCGCCGCGAAGAACTCCTGCAGGAGCTGATGCGCGAAGCTGAGGCCTTCGCCCGTCCGAACAAGGATACCGGCTGCCGTGGCGGTGTCGATGCACCAGCGCTTTCGATCGGGGCTCTGGCGCACATCAATGAGATTCGGATCGTCCACCGTGTCGGTACTCGGACGTGCGGCAAGATTGTTCGGATCGACCACCGTGCGCTGGGCCGTCTGCAACGCCTTGGCCAGCGCGACCAGAACGCCGTGCAAGTCGTCCGGCGAATCCCCCGACCACGGCTCGCCGCGGCGCTTCGCCAGCGACTGCTCGCGGACCAGCGACGCACCGATGAACCGCTCGAACAACTGCACGCGGTTGGCCGGCAGGTCGCCGCCCGTCGCGGCGATGTCGCAGACGATGCCCAGCATGAACGGCTCGCGGCACAATGGGATCAGCGCCCGCTGGCCGCCGAACATGCGCTTCCAAGCAGTGTAGCGCTTGTCGTCCCACTGTTCCACGCCCTCCGGCGGCTGCGCATCGCGGTTCCAGAACGCGTCCGGCACCTGCGCGGCGACGCAGGCGTCCCAGTACGCCAGAAGATCGTCGCTCCCATCCATCTGATGCCAGATCGCCTGCGCTCGCGCCGTGTCCATGCCACAACGGCGCTCGATGATCGTCCACATCCGCGGCGGGTCGAGCGGCGCCAGCGTCACCTGCTCGATATCGCCGAGCCCCTGCAGGTCGGCGCGGTAGTCGTCCTTGCGGCACGAGACGACGAACGACGGCACGCGGCTCAAGAGCGAACGCACGTCCGCCACCAGATCCCGGGCGCCCTCGTCGGCGCGCGCGTCGGACCGCATGGCGTCGTCGGCCGCCGCTTCCTCTCCGCCGGACCGATCGCCGGACACGCTGCGCGGCATCTCGTTGAGCGCATCGCACAGGAGGAGCAGACGGCCGGAGGCGATTAGATCGTCCAAGCGCGTCCCGAGCTGGCCCATGCTCTCCTGGACGAACGCGCGAAACGCCAACGGCTTGCCGTCGCGGACGCCGGCAAACTCGCGCAAGCTCACCAGCACGGGGACGGGCAGCGCGTCGCGTTCCGCTGCGTCAGCGCTGCGCCACGTGTCCGCATGTTCGATGAACACCCGGTTCAGCGTCCACGTCTTACCGCTGCCGGGTTGGCCGAGCAGCACGGCACGCCTGGTGGCCGGTCTTCCGCCCGGGGCCATGCGCATTCCCGTGAGATCGACGAGGCGCGTGGCGACATCCGGCACCGGCGTCGGCTTGCCGTCCCCCGCGTCCGCGTGCTCGCCCGGCATCGCGCTGAGGAGGTCGGCGAGCGTGTGACCGGCCGGTGTGGCGCCGCGCGGCGCACCCGGACGGCGCAGCCCATCGTCCAACGCGGACCGTCCGCGCTGCTCGACCGCGTCGCCGCCGAGGCCGACGTACAGGCGGCGGTAGACGTCCTGTGCCTCCGTCGTCAGCTGGGCGAGGTACTCGGCGATGAGATCGTCCAGCGGTGCAGCCGGGGGTACGTAGCGCGGCGGCACATGTGTGGTCGGGTCATCGCCGGGTGCTTCCGCCGTTAAGTTCGCATCCGCGCCGGCACGTTTGCACAGCGTGGGTAGG
>JBDTSC010000342.1:0-4356 GCA_039931375.1 Ardenticatenales bacterium | reverse complement strand
GCACGACCCTGTACTTGGCCGCGAACGATCGCACCTTGGGCCTTGTGGTGGTGGATGCCTCCGATCCGGCCCGGCCGGTGCAGGTTAACTACACTCAGTAGTTCCCGACAGCGCGGCGCCCACTCTGTAAAAGGGGAGCGTGGGGACCGAGAACGGCGGCCGAGACGAGCGGCCGCCTGACAAAGAGTGCCCGACCGGGCATGATGACCTCCTTCAATCTTGCGAATCAGAGGAGGGCCACCATGACGGTCGGGCAGGACACCAATGGTACGCCGTTGCCAGAGTGTTGGCGAGCGGCCATTGCTGAAGGCGTGACGAAGCTGCTCGACGGGGAGTTGAACGGCCGTCGGGCGACGGCGACGATGCTGGCCGGCGTCTTGATCTACGCTGCGACGACGCGCACGAGCTTGCACGCGGCGTCCGCGTCGCTCGCGGTGGCCGACGACAACACGCTGCGCGATCACCTCAACCGGCTGGCCAGCGGCGGCAACGTTGAGGAGCTGGTAAAGGGGATCAACGCTGAACTGTTGGCGGCGTTGCCAGCAGGCATGCTCTCCAAGCGGCAGGAGGTATCGATTGATCTGCACGACATGCCCTACTACGGCAAACACGCCGACATGGCCAAGTGGGTCTGTCGGGGTGAGGCCAAGGCCGGCACGACCCGGTTCATCCGCATCGCGACGATCCACGTGCTTCGCCCGGGGCCAAGGGTGACGCTGGCGATGGTGCTCGTCAAGCCGGGCATGTCCAACGCCGCAGTGATCACCGGCCTGGTTCATCCCGTTCGCATGGCCCGGGTCCGCCTCAGCCGGCTCTGGCTTGATCGCGGGTTCGCCTCTGTTGATGTTGTCCAGCGGCTTCAAGATCTGCGACTGTCGGCCGTGATCGCCTGGCCGATCCGCGGTAAGACGGGCGGCACCAGGGCGCTTTGCAAGGGCACCAAGACGCACCAGATCACACACATCCTCGGCCGTGACTCGGGCCGCTTCGTCCCCGTCCAGATGGCCGTCGTCCGCGGCTTCACGTGCCGACGCGACGGTACACGAAAGGCCCGCTGGTTCCTGTATGCCATCGTCGGTCGCAGCCTCGATCCCGCCTCCGCCCACCGACTCTATCGCTTCCGATTCGGCATCGAGGCGAGCTACCGTGCACTCAACCGCCATCGGCCCCGCACCTCCTCACGCAACATCGCCGTCCGGGTCCTACTCATTGCCATTACTCTGTTCATCATCAACGCATGGACTCGGGCTGCGGCCCTGATCCCAAGGCGCAAACCGCGCCTCCGCGCCAGAGCCCGTCCACTACGCCTCCAACGCTTCGCCGACGTCCTGCGCCATGCAACCGAGACTCTGCTCGGCTTCCGCGACCTATCTGAAATTCCGTTGGCCGGCCATCCTGCCGGGAACTACTGACACTCGGGAACTGCTGAAACTACCGACCGACTTCTTTGTATACGACTGCAGGCGACGGCACCGTCTGGAGACACAGAAGGACAAGGCCAGGATGAAATTGGAGGCGCACCGGAAGTTCACGGGAGACGGCGGAAGGGCGGCTGGCGGCCGAGGACCCGGCGACGAGGCGGGCCAACGGCCACCTCTCGGTACTGCGGCCGACCGAGCCATCGGGCAGCGCGTTCGAGGCGTGAACGCGAAGCCTGTCACATCCGCCGCCGCGCACGACGCGCGGCCGGAGGTCACCGTCGACTTCGCCGATCGCTTCGAGCCGGGGATGTGGTTCGAATACCTGGCCGTCCGCGACCGCTGGTTCGGGCTGCGCCGGGGCATCGAAGCGGTCGGCGCCCCACCGGACGCATTCGATGCGCAGAGCATCGTCGTGCTGGCCAGCGACGGGCAGCGCTGCGTGGGCGGCGCGCGCGTCACGATCTTCGAGCTGGAGGGGGAGGGCCCGCTGCCGATGGAGGCCATGTTTCCCGGCCTGACGCTGCGGGCGCTCTACGACGACCTCCCGTACGCCGCCGCGCCCTATGCCGAGATCTCGAAGCTTGTCGTCGCCGGGCCGGACGGCGCGCTCGCGCACGACAACGATATCGCGCGGCGGCTGTTCGACTTCCTCTGGGGCCCGGCCAACCCGCGGCCCGACGTCCGCCACGCCTTCGCCCTCCTCCCGGCCGCGACGGGCCGGCTATACCGCTTGCTCGCGCTGGCCCATCGAGTGCCGGTCGCGGAGCGGCCCGTCCCGCCCGATTGGGTTCCGCCGGTCCACCGCCACGTCGGGCCGTTCGTCGTCCAGGCCTTCGACCTGCTGCACGGTCCGGCGACGGGCCGGCCGGAGGGGCCGTCATGAGCGCGCCGGCGCCTGCCGGCGGCCCGGAAGGCGTGGCGGAGCGGACGTTCGCCCTCATCGCCCGCAGGGCCGGCGTCGAGCCGGCGTCCGTCGGGTCGGACACGGCGCTCGCGTCGCTCGGGATCGACTCCTTGGACATGGCGGAGCTCGCGTTCGAGATCGAAGAGGCGTTCGCCATCGAGATCCCGGACAGCGCCGACGCGACGGAGCGCTTCCTCGGGCTCCAAACCGCGGGGGAGGCGGCGGACCTCGTCCGGCGCCTCCTGGACGGCGGCGGCGCGCCGGGTGCCGGGAAGAGCCGCGCACCCCGCGCGCCCACGGCATGACGACCCCCGAGGTTGTCGTCACGGGCATCGGCTGCGTCTCGGCCCTCGGGCCGGACGCGGCGGCGTTCGCCGCCTCGCTCTTCAGCGGCCGATGCGGCATCGGGCCCATCACGCGCTTTCCTGCGGAGACGCACCGCATCCGGATCGCGGCCCAGGTGGACGGCTTCCCGCTGCCGGGCGCGCTCGACGGGGCCGACGCGTCGCGGCTGGACCGCTTCAGTCAGCTCGCCGTCGTCGCCAGCCGAGAGGCGGTGGCCGCGGCCGGCCTGACGCTGGACGCCGCGACGTCTGCCCGGACCGCCGTACTCTACGGGACGGGCGTCGGCGGCCAGGAGTCCGTCGACGCGGCCTACCACCGGCTCTACGGCGAGGGCGCCACGCGCGTCCCCCCGCTCACGGTGCCGCGGATGATGCCCAGCGCCGCGGCGAGCCACGTCGGGCTCGACCTGCGGATCACCGGCCCGACGCTCGGCCTGACCAGCGCTTGCGCTTCGTCCGCCCACGCGATCTGCCTGGGCACGACGTTCCTCCGGGCGGGCCTGGCGGACGTCGCCCTGGTCGGTGGGGCGGAGGCCTGCCTCACGCCGGGCAGCTTCCGGGCCTGGGAGGGCCTGCGCGTCCTGGCCACGGACACCTGCCGCCCGTTCTCCGCCGGCCGGGGCGGTCTGGTGATCGGGGAGGGCGCGGCGACGCTCGTCCTAGAGACGGCGGCGCACGCCGCGGCCCGCGGCGCGGCGCCGCTGTGCGTGCTGGCCGGGATCGGGATGACCTCGGACGCCCACGACCTCGTCCAACCGTCACCGGTTGGCATGGCGCGCGCCATGACGCTCGCCCTTGCCGACGCCGATCTGGAGCCCGGCGCCGTGGACTACGTGAACGCCCACGGCACCGGCACGGTCCCGAACGACGCCGCCGAGACCGCCGCGCTCCGCGCCGTCTTTGGCCGGCACGCGTACGACGTGCCGGTGTCGGCCACGAAGTCCATGACCGGCCACCTATTGGGCGCCTCGGCCGCCCTGGAAGCCGTGGCGTGTGTGTGCGCCCTGCGCGCCGGCGTCGTCCCCCCCACGCTGAACTACCTCGGCCCCGACCCGGCCTGCGATCTGGACTACGTCCCGCACGCGGCGCGGGCGCGCCGGATCGACGTAGCGATGTCGAACGCGTTCGCGTTTGGGGGGCTGAACGCGGTGGTGGTGGTGCGGGCGGCGTAGGGGGGGCGATTCTGACGGCGTGACTGGCGCATTCGCCCCTTGGGGGAGGCCCACTCCCCCGGTTCGCTTTGCAAACCGACCCCTCCCTCAATGCTGGCATGTCGTTGGGCAGAACGGTTGAGCTCCAGTCAGGCGCCGGGACTGGGACGAAGGGCGCGGAACATGAGGGTCATGTCGAAGTGTTCGCAACGCTCGGGTCCGCGGATCGGAACCTGGGCCTCACGGTCGAGGTCGGCGATGATGTCGTGCGCGCCGTTGCGGCGGGGCGTGTGGCGCGCCCCCCAGGACAGCCACCAGTCGACGGGTAGCGACATGGGACACGTGCCGTCCGTGTCGGTCGAGGCGTCGCCCAATCCGGGCGAGGATGCCGATCTTGACCTCTCGCCAGACCAGGCTGCCATTGCTCACTGCTGGACCGCTGCGACGCCACCAGACGCAAGATCGTCACGCAACAGCGGCGGGGCCCGTCGGCGACAGCGGCTATGAGTGCCGGGTTCAGCCGCTATTCCCTCCCG
>JBDTSC010000341.1:0-4367 GCA_039931375.1 Ardenticatenales bacterium | reverse complement strand
CCCAGCAACGGCGCCATCAGGGCGCTGACAGCGAGCGCTACGCTGTTGATCAGCGACCAACGGCCGAGCGCCGCGACTTCGGTCAGCCCCGCGGCGGCGACGGACGTGAAGTACACCGGGAAGATGGCCGAGGCGATCGTCGTCGAGAACGCCGAGTTGGCCCAGTCGTACAACGCCCAGGCCCGCGCCCGCGGCGTGTCGAGGCCGACGGCGTCCAACCAACGGCCGGTCCGGCCGCGCTCGAGGTTCAACATGGTCGTTCTCCGCTGGCAATCGCGGCGCGCCGATCCATTGGTCGGCGCGAGGTCGGGCGGCGCGAGGTCGGTCGGCGCGAGGTCGGGCGGTACGATATCACATCGGCGCCGGCAACCCGGCGCTCGCTGCCGGCGAGCGGTGCCGCGCGCGTTGACCCGCACGCGCAACGGTCCTATTCTGCGCCGTACGTCACCGGCGACCGTGCCGGTCCTCGACGCCGTCGCATCCCCGATTCGCGCCCGGCGCCCTCGTGAGCCGGGCCTTTTGCTGCCCAGGAGGTACGCATGAAAGCCCCCATCCGCGTCGCCGTCACCGGCGCCGCCGGCAACATCGGCTACGCCATCGTCTACCGTATCGCGAACGGTGACCTGTTCGGTCCGGATCAGCCCGTCATCGTCCAGCTGCTCGAGATCACGCCCGCCTTGGCGTCGCTGAACGGCGTGGCGATGGAGCTCCAGGACTGCGCGTTCCCGCTGCTGCACGGGATCGTCGCGACGGACGATGCGAACGTCGCGTTCGACGGCGTGCAGTGGGCGCTGCTCGTAGGGGCGCGGCCGCGGAGCAAGGGGATGGAGCGCAAGGACCTGTTGGAGGCCAACGGCGCGATCTTCGTCGGCCAGGGCGCGGCGATCAACGCACGGGCGGCATCGGACGTGCGCGTCGTCACCGTCGGCAACCCGGCGAACACGAACGGCATGATCGCGATGCACTCCGCGCCGGACGTGCCGGCCGAGCGCTTTTCCGCGATGACGCGGCTCGACCACAACCGCGCCGTCCATCAGCTGGCCGCCAAAGCCGACGCGCATATCACGGATGTGAGCCGGGTGACGATCTGGGGCAACCACAGCTCGACGCAGTACCCGGACGCGTTCCACGCCCGGATCAACGGCCGACCGGCGCCCGAGGTGATCGGCGACGACGCGTGGCTGCGCGACACGTTCATCCCGACCGTCCAGCAGCGCGGCGCGGCCGTGATCGAGGCGCGCGGCCTGTCCAGCGCGGCCAGCGCGGCGAACGCGTGCATCAACCACGTCCAGACGTGGCACAACGGAACGACGGGCGACGATTGGACCAGCATGGCGATCCCGTCCACCGGCCAGTACGGCACGCCCGAGGGCGTGTTGTTCAGCTACCCGGTCCGCATCGCCGGCGGGACGGTGACGGTCGTGGACGACCTCGTCCTCTCGGACTTCGACCGCGCCCGCCTGGCCGCCACCGGCGCCGAGCTGCTCGAGGAACGCGCGGCCGTCGCGGCGATGCTGGGCGCGCGCCGCTGATCCACCGCGGCCGCCGAGCGACGTCGCTTCGAGCGCTTCCGTTCGAAGCGACGTCGCCCGGTCGGGTCCCCGGCCGCGGCGATCGCGGCCGCTAGCGCAGCGTCATCGGCAGGAAGACCCGGCCGCCGGTGGTCGCGGTCGGCCGTGGAGACGGTGTCGGCTCCACGGCCGGCGTTGTCGCGGTGGGCACGGGCGCGCCGGGGGTCGGGATGACCAAGGGCGCCGGTTCGAACGAGACGCGCAGGCGATAGTCGCCGCGGCCCGCCGAGTCGGTGGAGATCGCCGCCAGGTAGTACGTGCCCGGCGCGATCGGGCCCAATCGGATGCGGCTGTTCGTGTCAGTCTCGTCGATGTCCGTGCTGGCCTCCAGGATAGACCAGCGGGCATCGATCACATACAGCGCCGGGTCGATCGCGGTGGACTCGAGGTCGACATTTAGGGTGCCCACCTCGGACACCGTCACGCGGTACAGATCGACCGGGTTCGTGATCTGCGCCGCCAACGGCGCGTCGCCCAGCATGCAGTCGTCGGCCGCGATCGCACCGGTGTGGTCGTACGGCAGCGGCGTGACGTCCGTGATCGACGTGCACGTCGGCCGCGGCACGAACGTTGTCTCCAGCGCGTACGCGCCCGTCACGTCGCGGATGCCGCCGGCTTCCTCGGCGTCGAGCCAGTATTGGCCGGGGGCGGCGACGAACTCCAGGAGCGCGTCGTGCCCGCGCCGGTCCGGATCCGCGTCGGCCCCGATCGGGTCCACGAACGGGCCGACCCCGAGCTGGATGCGCGGCGAGAACGTGGGGGCGGTCATCTTGATCGTCAGCACGCCGTACGAAGGAACGTCCATGACATAACGATCTTCAAGCGACGTCGAGAAATGCCTCGGGTTCCGGTCGAAACTGCGGCACTCGTCGCCGGACAGGGCGGCCGCGAGCTGCGCGTTCGGGCCGAGCGCCGTGGCCGCGCAGGGCGCCGGAGCGGCCTGCGGCGTAAACTTCGTCACGAGCTCGTATGCGCCGGCGCCGGGTAGCGCATTCAGCGGCGTGTCCAGCGCGACCAGCAGGTAGCGGCCCGGCCAAAGCGTGGCTTTGATCTCGGCGTTCGTGTCCGTCAAAAAGACGATGTCGTCGTTGGCGGCCAAGAAGTAGTCGTAGTAGCCGGTTTCGACGAGCGGGCCGCCGAAGAGCGCCAAGTACGGATCGAGCGCGGTCGATGTCATCTTGAGCACGACCTCGCCGCGCGCCGGCACGTCGAGCACGTAGATGTCGGCGTTATGGGGAATCGCCAGGTCGGGCAGGAAGTCGGCGAACGTGCAGTCCGTCGCCGCGATGTCGCCGCCGGTGGTGGCGCCGAGGGTCAATGGGGCCAACTGGCACGGCACGCCGGTCGGAACGTAGTTGAAGCGAAGGGTGTAGTCGCCCAGCGCACCGGTCGTCGACCACACGGAGATGTGATACTGCCCCGGCGGCAACGTGGTCTGATAGCCGTCGCCGATCGGCCCGTTGATCATCCGATCGTGCAGTTCGTTGTCCACGAACATCAGGAAGTCGACATCGGCCGTCCGCGACTTCAGGCTGAACGTCACCTCGCCGTCCTGGGGCACGGTCAACGCGTATAGGTCCATCGGGTTGTTGAAATAGCCGCCGTTGTTCAGGTGGGCCAGGCGACAGCCGTTGTCCAGCGTGGCCGCGATGTCCATGTTCAGCGCGGCGTCGATCGGCCGACACGCCGCGGCGGAGGACGTGACGCTGGCGGTGAGCCCGAACGCGCCGACCTGGCCGGCGTCCTCGGCGTACACGACCACGAGGAACGTGCCGAGCGGCAGCGCGACGGATAGGTGGGTCGCGCCCACCGGGTTTGGATCGCCGAGGGTTGTGTCGATGACCGTAAGGCCGGTGCGGGTCAGCACGACCATCCGCGGCGCGGTGTGGCCGGTCGCGCTGACGTCGAGGTTTAGGGTGCCGGGCTCGGCCAACGTCGCCTGATAGACAGCGGTCGAGCCGGTCCACCAGCGGTGCGGAAAGTAGTCGTAGCCGAGGCAGCCCGACGCCCCGAGGTCGCCGCCTGGCACGCCGCCGGCCGGCAGCGGCTGCGGCGTGCAGCCGGTGGGCTCGTCCTCCGCGCCCAAGACGGCGTCGAGCCGGTAGGCGCCGCTCGGCACCGGGCCGCCGCTGTCGGTGGCGTTCGTCACGAGGACGAAGTACGTGCCCGCCGGCAGCACGACGTCGATCGCCGCGTCCGCGCCGGCGCCCGTGGCCGACGCGCTGACGATCTCGGCGTACCGCGACTCGGCGCGCAATGTGACCAGCGCGTCGAAGCCGGGCGCGCTTGCCGTCAGCCGCACGCGTTGGCGGCCGTCGGCTTGCAGTCGATACACGTCGACCAGCGAGACGTCCGGCAGCCCGGTGAGCTGGCCCCAGCGGCAGTCGCCGTCCGCGAGCTGCCCGTTCGTCGCGCCGGATGCCAGAACCGCGGGCGTGCAGTCGCCGCGCGACTGATCCGGCGAGGCGGTGGTCAGAGCGCCCAGGTGGATGTCGACGCCCGCCTTGTCGGCGCCGACGGGTCGACGGGGCGACGATGCGGCTTCGGTCGGCGCCAGCGCCGCCCAGCGCGCTGCGGCGGCCGGATCGCCGGGCAGCGGCGCGGCGTGGCGCCGCATGGCCGCGCGCAGCTGTTCGGCAGTCGTCGGGGCAAGCGGGGCGCCGGCGAACGCCGGCGCGGGCGTCGCGGCGCCAGCGATGGCGAAGGCCATCAGCGTAAGCGCGGACGAGGTGAGGGCGACCCAAGGTCGGATCGGTGCGGTCATGTCATGCCTCCTGGCTGGTCGAACGCAATGGC
>JBDTSC010000340.1:0-4380 GCA_039931375.1 Ardenticatenales bacterium | reverse complement strand
GTTCTTGCCGAGGCTCGGCACGCCCTTGCCGTCCGGGCCGTGGCACGCCGCGCACGCGGCGAAGTTCGCCTTGCCCTTGGCGGCGTCGCCCACGGGTGCATCGTCGGCGGTGGACGCGTCGGGCGCCTTGACATCGCCGGGCAGGGCGGTGGCGTCGCCGGGGGCTGCGGCCCCCATGTGGTTCGCCTGGCCCATGCGCTCCATCTGGGCGGCCTGCTCCGTCTCCATCGGCACGCCGCACGCGACCGCGGCGAGTGACAGGGTCAGCCCGACAAGCACGACGTGCGACCTGCCGTAGGACCATCGGGTTCTGGACTGCTTCATGTTCGGTTGCATGGTCTCCTCCTCGGAGTGTTCGGGCATCGTCACGACGATTGGATTGCGGTCAAGGCACCGCCGGCGCGCCATGGGTGCGGCGCAGCGCTTCGAACGAAGCGACCGTCCCGCTCACCGTTCGGGCGAACGCATCGGCCGCGTCCCGTTCGGCGAAGGCGACCAGCCCATGGCCCATCGGACTACGGATCGCGGCCGCGCGGACATAGTGTGCCGCGAGGGCATCGATCCACGCCAGGCTGGCGTGGTCATGGACGTACCAGCGCCGCACCGAGAGCGTCCGATGCTCCGCGTGATACGCCAACATGTCGCCGATGTCGTCGAAGCGCCGCGGCTCGAGCACGCCGTCCACCTCGACGATCGTCGCAGCGGCGAAGCGGACGTCCGTGACGATCATGCCGCATGCATCGCAGACATCTTCGCCGTACACGATCGCGGGCGGGTCCAACGGGTCGGCCGCCGGGCCGCATGCGGCGAACAGCACGAGCGGAGACAGGAGCAGGGTCGCCAACAGGGCGCATCGTCGTCCTCGCAATGAAGTTCCCTCCGGTCAGCGGATGCCGCGGCGGTTGAAGATCATGACGGCGGCGCCGAGCGATACGACCGTCCACACGACGATGACGCCGGCCAGGACGGCCACCAACCCCGCGCCGAACGTCCGATCCGCGTAAACGCCCGCCGGCCCCAACACGTCGAGGCTGCCGGTGATGGACGCCACGGCGCCGATTCGGTAAGCCTCCAGCGGGTTGATCAGCGTCAGCGCGAGGAGAACGGAGACGGGCATGCGCATCGTCACGGACGTGCCCATGAGGCCGAGGTCGCCGGCGAAGACGAGGCCCAGCCAAATAAATAGGGCCACCGCTGTCGCGCCGCCGGTGCGGCGGGCGGCCGCGGAGACCACGAAACCGACCGCCAGCATGGCCAGCGCCAAGAGCAACGCGGCGACGATGACCTGTCCATACGCCAGCGCCTCGACGCCCCCGCCGCGGGCGGCAACCCAGGCGCCCGCCAACCCGAAGCCGAGTAGGAGCGCGGCGCCGAGCGCGAGCGCCAAGCCGACGTACTTTCCGATCAAGACCTCCGCGCGCGTGACCGGCTGCGCCAGGAGGGTCGCCAGCGTGCCCCGCTCGCGCTCGCCGGCGATGCTCTGTGCACCGAGCGTGAGCGCGATCAGCGGCACTACCAGGAGCACGAGGTTCACGAGCCCGGCCGCCGTCCGGCCGAAGCCGGCGTAGCCGACCGTTCCGCCGTCGCCGAGGCTCAGCTGTGAGAGGCCGATGGCCAGCAGCGCGAACGCGGCCGCGTACAGCATGAACCAGCGGTTGCGCAGGGCATCGCGCACCTCCTTGCGGGCGATGAGGGCGATCACAGCGCCATCCATGCCGCGTCTTCCATCGTCTGCTCGTGGATCCAACGCTCCGCATCGCGGCCGGATCGCGGGCGACCGACGTCGAGGACAATCACGTCGTCGGAGAGCAGCTTCACCTCGGCCAGGCGGTGGGTCGTGACGACCAGCGTCGTGCCCCCCGCGCGCAGATCGGCCAGCAGCGACAGGACATCGGTGCGGGCGGCGGCATCCAAGTTGGCGGTCGGTTCGTCGAGCAGCAGGATCGGCGGGTCGCCGAGCAGCGCGGCGGCCACCGCCAAGCGCTGCTTCATGCCACCGGACAGAGCGCCGACGCGTTTGGCGGCGTGCGCGCCCAAGTCGACGCGCTCGAGCAGGGCCGCGGCGCGATCGAACGGCACGCGGCGCAGGCGGGCCAGGAACGCCAGACAGTCCAGGGCGCCCAGATCGTCCCAGAATGCCACCTGCTGCGGAACGTAGCCGACCAGGGCGCGGGCGCGCCGGCCCGCGCGCCGGACGTCGTGCCCGCCGAGGTGGACGGTGCCTGAGAACGGCAACAAACCGAGCAAAGCCTGCAGCGCCGTCGTCTTGCCGGCGCCGTTCGTGCCCCACAGGGCGAGCCCGCCGCCCGACGGGACGTCGAACGACAGGTCGTCCAACACGGTCGTCGGGCCGTACCGCACGCTGAGGTTGGCGACACGGATCATGACCGCCACCGTGCACCGTCGATCGCGGTCCACGCGCCGGCCGGCGGAACCGCTGGCGCGCGACCCGCATCCCCGAGCCGGCGCCCCCACGCCGCCACCGCCAGCGCCAGCGCGACGCAAGCGGCGGATTCGGCCAGGAGGGGGCCGGCGCTCGGCCGCGCGAGCACGATGCTCGAGCGCGGTGCGTGGGTGAGCGGGGCATCGTCGACCAGTGTCGGGAGCGGGCGAAAGATCGGGAACGCTCGGGCGGCCAGGTCGACGGTGGATTGCGCGGGGCTGAGGGAGAAGAGGCGCAGCGCCGGGTGGTCCGCGAGCAAGCTGTGAAAGAGGCTACTCTCGGCGTGCGGCACGTCGCCGATGTGGTCGCCGTCCGCGTCGAAGCCGCTGTAGTCGCTCCAGTAGTTCCCGACGCCGTCGACGGTCCAATCGTTGCCCTCGAACGTCCCACTGGCCACGACCGCGACCTGCTGCATGTTCTCCTCGAAGCGATTGGCGGTGAACCGATTGCGCTTCACGGATGGCACGAACGCCAGCCCGACGTCGTTGTAGGCGATCGTGTTGCGCGCCACCTCGTTGAACGCATCCGGTTCGAGCGGACTGTTGTCGAAGTAGATCCCGGTGCGGTTGCCGGCGATGATGTTGTCCACGATAACGATGCGGCTGCTCTCCTTGAGGGCGAGCCCGTAGCCGCTCGGACCGTGGTTGCCGGTGAGGAGGTTGCGCTCGTACCGCAGGTCCGAACTGTACATGGCGAACGCGCCAACCGCGTTGCGATCCAGATGGTTGCCCGTCACGTGGCTGCCGGCGGCGTACATGAAGTGCAGACCGTATCGGCTGTGGGCGACGGTGTTGTCCGCGACCGTCACGTTCTTCGAGAACCAGATGACCACATCGCGCGCGCGGTCGATGCGATTGCGCTCGACGCGGGTGCCGGCCGACTCCCAGACGCGGATGGCGTCGCCTCGGCGCGGGATCGGGAGATCGCGGCCGGTCACGCGGTTGTTCGTGATCACGCTGCCGGGCGCCCGCTGAACGTCGATGCCGAAGAGGACTTCGGTGATCACGTTGTTCTCGACGACGGCCGGCGCGTACACCGCCACCGCCGCATCCTCCTCGTCGAGCCGATCGCCGCCATTGCGGACGGCGAAGCCGCCGAACCGCGCTCCGGCGGCTCGAAGCTGCACGACCGTACCGCTGCCGCCACCGTCGATGACGGGCTGATCGACGCCGACGACGGTGATCCGGCGCTCGACGACGAGCGGCCCCGCGTACACGCCGCCGTGAACAACGACGGTGTCGCCGTCCCGGGCGGCGGTGACGGCAGCGGAGATGTCCTCGAACGGCCTTCCGGCGCCGACGTCGATCGTGCGGGGCACCCAGGCCGTCGCGGCGGCTTGCGTCGACGGGAGGGCCGACGCGGGCGTCGCGGCCACCATGACCATCCACCACCCCGCGGCAACGATCGAGATCGCGCGCAGCGTGGCTCGGGCCATCACGTCGCCGCGCCGGCGCGCGCCGCCGCACGGCGGGCGGCACGCCGATAGTGGAGCCCCGCCATGACCATGACGGAGGCGGCCACCGCCAGCCAGAACCCCGGCAGGAGCGTCGCATCCGTCGAGAACTGGGCGATCGTGCCGTGCCCGAGGATGCGCGGCGTGAACGGCGCGATCGCCGCGAACAGCGCGGCGCTCGGGTCGAGGGACTGGCCGTAGTAGCGCATCCAGAGATACATGTCGGTCAAGAACACGAGCGGGAGCACGATGACCGGAACCGCCAACGGGGCGAACCACTTGCGGTGCACGAAGGCCAGCGCGATGACCATGAGCACGATCGCCGCGAGGGCGATGGGCGCCAGCGTCCGTTCGATCGCCGCCGCGCCGCCGAGCGGCTTCATGCCGAGGTAGTGGTTGAGGCCGTCGATCTCGCGGATGTCGCCGCGACTGTGGTCGATGTAGACGGTCAGGAACAGGCCCGTTGGATACTGCGGCGCGTTCA
>JBDTSC010000339.1:0-4405 GCA_039931375.1 Ardenticatenales bacterium | reverse complement strand
CGCGTAACCGTCGCTCCGAGCCGTTGCCACCCGGCCGCACCCGTTCGTTGCCCGATCACCTGGTCGCCCGACCGCAGCCGTTACCCGATCACCTGGCCGTCCGAGCACACCCCAGCTCCCCGGCGATCGCTCCGAACACGTCCGCCAGCTCGCCCGCGTCGTCCGTCTCGTGGTAGCCCGCCTGGGAGCCGGCGCACGCGGTGGCGCCGTTGCCGGCGGCATCGGCGGTCTCCGCATCGGGCTCGGCCTCATCGCCATCCCCGGGATCGGCCCGATCCTGGCGTCAGGTTCCACGCCTGACCAGAACTATCCGCGACGCTAACGCACAATTTGTCCGGCGCGAGGGACAAAGACGGGCGGGCCTCTCAGGAGGCCCGCCCGTCGCCGTTTTCGACTTGTCGGCGGCGGGCAAAGTCGGTCTTGCGTCAACGGGCCGCGACGGAAGGACTGCCACCCGAAGGCTTGCTTTCGCCAATGGGCGTGAGGGTCTCGATATCGACGAGGATGGCGTTCAGCCGGTCGGTCAGGTTGCCGATTCGCTCGCTGGTGGATCCGTCATCCTGCGCCAATGCCTCGGCAAGCGCATCGCGCCGCGCGCGCAGCGCCGTGATACGCTCCGCAATGTCGCGAGACTCGATCGTCGGCGGGCGACGGAACGCCCGCCATAGCATCCTCCAGACCACATCGATGACCTGCGCGACGATGGGCGCGGCCAAGAGACCCACGAAGCCCCATATTCGGGTCAGGCCGATCAACACGAGCACGGTCATGACCGACGCGTGTTGCCGGTGACCGAGCAAGCGCCGCTCGATGACGACTTCGGACACCAGCAGCACGAGCGCCGTCAGCAGTGCCCCCAACAAGGCCGTGCGCGGTCCGTCGACGATTCCGCCCGCCAGAGCGATGGCGATCGCCAGGGGCCCGCCGAAGAACGGCACAAACCAAGCCGTTGCGATCAGGAGGGCCGCCAAAACGGCGTAGGGCAACCCGAGGACGGTAAACCCCGCCGCGAGGGCCGCGGCTACAAATGCTGCTTGCCCGATCTCGCTGCGGAGGTAGTCTCCGATTCGATCCTGTGTCTTCTCCCAGGCGTTGAGCGCGTAGGTCAGACGTCCGGGCTGCAACAGCGAGAACCACAGGCGCGCGAAGTAATCGCCGTCGATAAGCCAGTAGGCGGCGATAACGGTCGACAGACCGGCGGCTGACAAGAACCGCGCGCCGCCCCGCACCGCTGAGCCCACCATTTGGGCCGTCGCCTGGGGAGTTGTCGGCACAAGCCAGGACCGGATCATCGCTGCACTAGGAATATACGATGCGATCCAGACCTCGAGCCGGGATCCGTGGGCGAAGGCGTTGTAGGCGGTCCCGTAGACGTGCATAACATCGTCGGCCAACTGCGGGAGCCGCGTGGTCGCGTTCCACACCACGCATGCCCCGGCGCCGGCAATCACCACGACCAGCGTTCCGATCACGCTGACCGCCACGCGACGCGAGATGCCGCTGCGAAATCTTCGACCGCCTCCTCGTGGCGGATCGAGGTGGCCGCACGAGTGCGGTCCGGTTCGCGCATCCGCTTGGCGGCGTCGTGCTGCAGTTTCAGCGTCCGGTAGCGCAAGAGCGCTACGGCGTCGCGGGCGTGCGGTGGCGCGCTGTGCAACGTGTTGTGTGACGCGCCGGGCCCGTCGAGCATCGGGGCGGCCGCGCCGAACAGCCATCGGCTCATGATGATCTGAATGATCGCCGCGATGGGAATGGCGATAAAGGCGCCGAGCAAACCGTACAGGGACGCCATCACCAGCACGGCCACGATGGAGACCACCGCGTTCACTCCAACGGACCGATCCATGACGCGCGGCGTCAGGATGTTGCCCTCGATGAGCTGGAGGACGATGTTGAAAATCACGACCGGCACGACAAGATGGGGCGCTTGTGTGAGCGCCACGATCACGGGTCCCACCGCGCCCAGCGAGGCGCCGATGAGCGGAATCGCCTCGAGGAAGACCGCCAGCACGCCGAGCAGCAGGGCATAGGGCAGCCCCATGATTCCGTAGGCTATGGCCGCCGCCAGGCCGACGATGCCGCATAGGATCATCTGGCCGCGATAAAAATGCCCCGCTTTCTGCTCGATTTCGGCGATCAACGCCCGGGCCGTCTCGCGATGTCCTTGCGGTACTTGCAGCAGCAGGCTATGAACCAGGCGCTCGCGGTCAGCGGTCAGGTAGAAGGCCAATACGAAGATGGCCATCACGTCCACGAAGGCGCGGACGAATGCGGAGACTTCGGCCATCGGCTGGCCCGCCGTTGGGCTGAGCGCGGCCGCTCGCGTAAACAGTGCGCTCAGCGCCGTGGGGTCCCAATGGTCCGGCAACAGCCTGCCCACGGCGGCCATCGCGGGGCGGGGATCATGGATTAGCGATGCGTACAATCGTCCGTAGAGGTCAGGCAGCGTCGACGCTACTGCCCGCGTCTGTGCGACGACGCGCGGCCCGAGCAGGATGGCCAACCCTACGAAGATCGACGCGACGGCGGCGTACACGACCACGACGGCCGCGCTCCGCCGAAGGCCAAGTCGGTGTAGCCGGTCTGCCAGCGGGTTGAGCCCGATGTGGAGCATCACCGCAACGGCCATAAGGAACATGGCGTCGCGGACCGGATAGGCCACGGCCGCAACCGCAAGCCCGGCCAGGAGGGCGACGACGATGGCGCGATTGGAGACCCCGGAGGCCTGGCCGGCGCCCGATGCGGCGAGCGACATAGCGGTTCCCTGTGCGCCCGCTCGAAACACGCGCGTACGGTGAGCGGAGGATAATGGGGGCAGGGTACCATACGTGTCGGGCGCAGTTCAAAGGCTGCTTCCTGGATGCAGGAGAGGCAGAAAAGCGGTCCGAATCCAGGTTGATCGAGTGGGTCACGCCACGCGGTATCATTCGCGCACGCGATCCCACCCCGATCTGAGCGTTCTGGCCCTCCTTCCCGCCCTGGTCCTCGCTGCGATCGTCGCCAGCGTGCCATCCGCGGCGCCCACCCGAGCGCGCGCCCAGCAGGCGCCGACCGGCCGCTACATCGACCTCGTCTTCGCCCGCGTCACCCGCACGAACGACATCACCTACGCCACCGCCACCGACAAGCCCACGGGCCGCCTCGTCGACCTCAAGCGCGACATCTACGAGCCCGAAGGCGATACAGCCCCGGCCCGTCCGGTGTTCGTGTTCCTCTTCGGCGGCGGGTTCGTCTCCGGCACCAAAGAGCTCGAGCCGCGCGTCTACTGCGAGCAGATGGCCCGCCGCGGCTACGTCGCGGTGGCGATCAGCTACCGCCTGAACCAGGGCGACATCGCCCGCGATGGCATCCCCGCCGCCGTGTCGGACGCCCGCCAGGCCGTGCGCTGGCTCCGTACCCACGCCGCCGAGCACCGCCTCGACGCGACGCGCATCGTTATCGGCGGTTCGTCGGCCGGTGCGATCACGTCGCTCTTCCTGGCCTACACGGATGTCGAGCGGCCCGCGGGCGACGACGTACGCGGCGCCGGCTCCGACGTAGCGCTGGTCATGGACCTCTGGGGCGGACTCTACAACCAGGTGAACGACCTCGAAGCCGGCGAGCCGCCGCTGGAGATCGTCCACGGCACGGCCGACACCGTCGTCCCGTTCACGGAGGCCACCAAGCTGCGTGATCGGGCCGAGGCCGTGGGGGTGCCGTACGTGTTCCACCCGCTCGAGGGCAAGGGGCACGCGCCGTACATGCCGGTTGAATTGATGACGACGTTGGCGCCGTTCTTCTATGCACAGTTGTGGCCGGCGGGGCCGGCGGGGCCGGCGGGGCCGGCACACATGCCGGACACGGTAGCCGTCGACCGCCTGCACGTCAGCTACGAGTTCGTCACGTATGGCCGAACGGACAACGCGTCCATCGAAGTCCGCCGCTCGGCCGGCGGCTGGCACGGCATGGCGACGTTCCACGTCAAGGGTTGGTCGTCGCAACCGGAGCGCAGTCTCGAAGCCACCGTCCCGGTCACCGTTTCGGCCGAGGCGATGACGACGTTCCTCGATGTGCTCGACGACACGCCGCTCGCGGCCTCGCTTGCCCAGCCGACGTCGCCGCCGATGCCGGACTTGAACGCCACGTTCGCGTTCGAGCTGGCCAGCGGAGCCGACGAGACCGTGGGCTTCGTGAGCACCACCTGGTCGCCCCTGACCCGTCACCTGCGGCCGTACAGCGTCGCCATCGGCGACGGTCGCTGGATGACGGACGGCGATCAGCCGGACCGGGCGCTCGACGGGATCTACGACGCGCTGCGCTTCGACGAGCTCGATTGGCTGATCCGCGAGTTCAACATGGGGCCGACGGCGGTGCCGTCCGCGTCGCCGACAACGGTCGCGACGCGGCGCCCGTCCCCGACGCCGAC
>JBDTSC010000338.1:0-4406 GCA_039931375.1 Ardenticatenales bacterium | reverse complement strand
GGCGCAGACGGCGCGGCCGATACGACACCCTACCGCTACGCCGTACCCGCCGTCATCGCCGACGGCCACCGCACGACGATCGTCCACGTCCAGAACGCCGACGTTGTCTGCAACGAAGCCGACGTCACGCTCGTCGGCGCCTCCGGTACGACGACGGTGTGCGCCCACCTCTCGTTGCCGCCGGGCGAGAGCCGTGACGTCGACCTCGCGGCGTGTGCGCCCGCGAACCCGGTCGACGACGTCGGCCCCGCGCGGTCCGCGGCCACCGTCGCAGGCACCGGCCCGCTCGCGATCGCGGTGGACATCGCCGGCATCGCCGCCGGCTGGCCCGTGCTGGCCAGCTACGCCGCGCCGAACCCCGCCGCGCCGCCGGCGATCGGCGCCGGCGTCGGCACGACGCTGTTGGCGGCGTTGCCGATCGGACGCCCGGCCGACGGGCAGTTCGGCACCGATGTCGTCGTCCAGAACGCCGCCGCCGACCGCGCGGCGCACGTCACCGTCCGCTTCCTCGACCGCGCCGGTGATCCGTCCGCGGCCGGGGACGCCAGCGCGGAGGTGCCCGCCGGCGCCGCCGCCGTGTTCGCGGTGCCGCGTGCGGGTGCTGGGGGCCTGGCGTCCGCCCGCATCGACAGCGTCGCGGACTCGGACGATCCGGCCGCGCCGCCCGCCGCGCCGCTCGCCGCCGTCGTGGTTCACGGCCGCGCCACGGCGGGCTCGTTCGCGTCGGCATCGCCCCAGGACTGGTCGGCCGCCGACATCGTCCCCGCCATCCAGGACCCGCGCGCCGGCACGGTGGCCGATGCCATCCGTACGACGCGCCTCGCGCTGGCGGACGTCGTCCGGGCCAAGGGAGCGACCAAGGATACGGTGGGGCGCGTGTCGGTGATCGCGCTGCAAAACCGGATCGAGAAGCCGGGGTTCACGGACATAGTGGTGTACTTCTACGACGGCAACGGCCTGCTGGACTACATCTGCCAGAAGCTCAACGAACGCCAGGTGGAGTACATCGACCTCTCGAGCTGGGGCTACATCAACCCCGGCTTCCGCGGCAGCACGCTGGTCAGCGCCTGGTTCTGGGAGCACGACATCTTCGACGACCAGGGCTTCTTCGTCGCCAACCTCGTCGACCTGGGCGCCGCGTACGGCCAGTCCGGCCCCAACGCATCGGACGGCCAGACGTGGACGTCCGCCGTACCGTTCGCCAAGGACTTCCCGCTGGGCGATACGACGGTGCCCCTGTGCGCCTCGTTCCCGGACCTGCGGCCGGCGCCATGAAGTCCAGGCGTTGCCGACACAGCACCAACGGGGAGAATACGCCCATGGCCACCACGCCCGCCCCCAAGTGGGTCCATCGGGCCTGGGACCGCCGAGCCAGTCACCGCCGACCCTGGGACCGCCGAGCTCCAGCTCGGCCCATGCGAACCCCCCTCTCCCTCACGATCTCCCTCACCGTCACCCTCTCCGTCACTCTAGCCCTAGCCCTAGCCCTAGCCCTGGTCACCGCCCATCTCGCCGCCCCGCCCCGCCTCGTGTCGGCCGCCCCCCTGCGCCAGCCGCCAACATCGACGATCGCCATCCCGTCCCCCACCGCCACGCCGATGCCCGGCCCCAGCCCAACCGCCACGCCTCGCCCGCGCCACCGCGCGCTGCTCCCGCTGTCCCTCGCCGCGGTCCGCCTCGACCGCCTGCCGCCCGCACCGACGGCCGCCGCAACAACGCCGAGGCCAACGCGGACCGCCACGGCGTTGCCAACGCCCTACCTGACGCCTACGCCGTGCCCGCTGCCGTGGCGCCTCACCGTGCGGATCATCGCCGAAGGCGGACCGGACGACATGCCGTGCGATGGGCTGCCCGAGCACGGGGACCCGAGCGCCCTGTCGATCTGCGGCCTGCCCACGGTCCACGTCGAGGTGCGCGACCGACCACTGGGCCGCTTCAACTCCTCCACGCTCCTGTGGGAAGGCGATGTCGTCGCCGCGTCGGCCGCCGCGTTCGCCGAGCGGACGATCGAGCTGTGCGTCCCGCCGCCCTATGCCGTGACCGTCCGCGCTGACGGCGCCGCGGCGGCCATGCCGAGCGTCTGCACCCGCTGGTGCGTCCACACGCCGCCGACCCGTCTGATGAGCCAGGACGACTTCGACCGCGGCGATCCCAGCGCCCCGGCCGGCGCCGGCCACGCGGCGCTCGCGCGCTGGTCGCTGGACCGCAGCATGCAGCACGCCGCCTCGCAGGGTGCGCCGCTGGCCTATTTGCCGGCGCTCGATGCCGTGCAGCCGGCGCCCGGGTGCCTGCCCAGGGTCGTCGTGCAGAACGTGGGCGATGAGGCGGGCCGAGCGGCGATCGTCGTCTTGGGCAATTCGGACGCGTGCGATGAAGCCCACGGCCCGCTGAGGGTGGAGTGCTCGGGCGTGATCAAACCTGGCTCGACGTGGACGTTCGCGGCCAGCTGGGCTCTGCCGGCCGACACGACGAGCGGCTATGTCGTCTCGTTCTCCGCGCGGCAGTTCTACCAGGCGGGCATCGACGTCGGCCTTGACGATTCGATCGCCGACTACATGTGTGCGCTGTTGCGCTTCAAGATCACGGGCGACGCGTCCGAAGAGGCGCGATTCCGCCACGCCTTCATTTCCGCCTCCGACGAGGTCGGCGCTGAGTACGAGGGCATCCCTCTCGTCCGAACGTACGGCCCGCCGATCGCCGTCACCGTCGAGCGCGCCTGCCCGTCCGGCGACCCGGCCGCGCCTTCGACATCCGACAGCGCGGTCTATGTCGCCCCTTCGGCCGCCGATCTCGATGTCGCCGAGTTCCACGGTAACTTCTACCGGTACCCCTTGCCCGCCATCGCGGCCCACGGCCGCCGCACGACCATCGTGCACGTTCAGAACGCGGACGTCGGCTGCCGTCCCGTCCGCGTTTTCAGGCTCGACCCACGCGGAAATCAATGGCAGTGTGAGGAATTCACGCTCTCGCCCGGCGAGAGCCGCGCCTTCGACCTGGGGGACTGCTCTCCCGCGACCCCGGCCGGTCCAGACGGCGTCGCGCCGACCGCGGGCTGGGTCGAGGGTGACGGTCCCCTGGCCGTCGTGGCGGACATCGCCGGCGTCGCCGCCGGTTGGCCGGTGCTGGCCAGCTACACCGCGCCCAGCCCGGCCCAGCCACCCGCCTTGGGCGCGGGGGTCGGGACGATCTTGATGGCGCCGCTCGCGTTCGAGCCGTCGGCGGACGGGCGCAACGGGGCGGAGATCTACGTCCAGAACGTCAGCGGCGAGTTGACCGCGACCGTCCGGGCGCGCTTCCTCACGCGCGACGGCGATCCGTCGCCGCTTCCAGACCGCACGGCCGTGCTGGGGCCCCTTGGCCACGTGATGTTCACGATCGCGTCGCCCGCCGGCAAGGCTGCAGAGACGGCCAGCGTGCGCGTCGACAGCCTGACGCCTGCGTCGAGCGACGACCCGAACGCGCTCGATGTACCGCCGGCGCCGATCGCGGCCGTCGTGGTCCAAGGCCGCACGACCGGCGGCGCGTACGCACCGGCCACATCGCCCATGACGTGGTCCGCCGCCGACACGTTCGCCGCCGTCCTCGACCCGAGCGCCGCCACGCCCGCCGACGCGGTCCGCACGGCCCGCCTGGCGCTGCCGAGCGTCGCGCGCGAGAAGGGGCCGACCAAAGACGCACCTGGCAGGGAGACGCGGATCGCGCTCCAGAACCGGATCGAGAAGCCCGGCTTCACCGACATCGTCCTGTACTTCTACGACCAAAACGGCCTGCTGGACTACATCTGCCAGAAGCTCAACGAGCGCCAAGTGGAGTACATCGACCTGAACGACTGGGGCTACATCAGCCCCGGCTTCCGCGGCAGCGTCCTGGTCAGCGCGACGTTCTGGCAGCACGACCTGTACGACAAGGACGGCCAGTTCGTCGCCAACCTCGTCGATCTCGCGGCGGCGTACGGTGACTCCGGCCCCGGCCCGGACGACGGCCGAACCTGGACGTCCGGCGTGCCGTTCTCGAACGACTTCGCGCTCGGCGCTGTCCCGGCGCCGTTGTGCGGGGGGTTCGCGTCGATGCGGGCGCCGGTGGTGGGGCGGTAGGCGGGGGAGGGGCGGCGCATGAAGGATGGCTACGGATTATTGCCTGCAGTAGCGGCCGTGGGATCACCCGGCGAAGAATCGCCGGGCTACAACAACGACGCCTGCGGAAGCAGGCTACGGGCTGATAACCGGCGTTCGTCGGCGTTGTCATGGTGGCCCTGCCGTTCACGGCCGGGTGATCGCGATCGCACGGAGAATCTGCAGCGGCTATCGTCCGCGTCGATAGCGGCTACACCGTCACGCAACAGCGGCTGAACCGGGAGGGAATAGCGGCTGAACCCGGCACTCATAGCCGCTGTCGCCGACGGGCCC
>JBDTSC010000337.1:0-4427 GCA_039931375.1 Ardenticatenales bacterium | reverse complement strand
TTCATCTGGCCGTTGCGGGCCACGATCACGAAGCGTTGGCCGTGGATGTGGATCGGGTGCTGCATCGGGTGGGCGCTGTCCGGCCGGTTCGTGATCCGGATCTTGACCAGGTCGCCGACGGTGAAGGCGTACGCCAAGTCGTTGTTCTCGGCGCCCGTCGCGACGTCGCGCAGCACCCAGCGCGTTTCGTCGGACGTAGACTGGCGGTTCGCCGCCAGCATGTCGTCCTCCCACTCCATCGAGTGGTCGACCCCCGCGGTCCCCGTGCCGTGCTCCGCGGCGGTGGCGGCGCCGTCCGCCGCTCCACCTTGTTCGTCGGCATGACCGTCCGCGGCCGCGGCATCGCGATGCGTGGTGGTCAGCAGGCTGGGCATGTCGATGTCGAGTTCGAGTTCGATGTCCGGTTCGCCGAACGCGAAGCCGAGGTAGCGCGCCATGTCGGCGACGATCTCGGTGTTCAAGCGGCGCTTGTCGAAGGCGGCGCGGGCCACGCTGCCGCCGGCGCGAGCGGCCGCGGCGGCGTCCAGCGCCTTGGCCACGTCGATCGTCCCGAGGGTGTACCGCCGTTCCGGCGTCGCGTTCACGATGGCGACGCTGCCCGGCCGATCGAACAGCACCTCGACGATCGCGCGCTCTGCCGGGGCGATGACGACGCTGTCCACGTAGGCGTCCTCGGTGTACTTGCCGAGGTCACCGCCGACGCGCTTCATCCGCGCGCCGTCGAAGGCCAGCCGGAACGGCCGAACGTTCGCGACGTTCACCACGTAGAAGCGCGCGACGTCGCCTTGGCGGACGGCGTAGCGGTAGTCGTCGCGTCCGTTGATCAGCATCGTGTTGCCGAAGCGGCCCATGACGGTGAAGTTCGCCCGGTCCTTGTCGAAGGGCACCAGCTTGCCGTTTTCAAGGAATAGATCGTCGAGGACCAGGACCTCCTCGTGGTCGACGGGATTGAAATAGCCCGGGTCCGACGGCGTGACCAGCATCACACCGGCCATGCCACCATCCTGTTGGATGTCCTCGCGCACGTGCGGGTGGTACCAGTAGACGCCGGGGTCCGGGAACGCGAGGTGGTACGTGTAGCGGCCGCCCGGCGGCACCGCCGGCTGCGTGACGCCCGGCACGCCGTCGTCGCGGTTCGCGTGGCGCAGGCCGTGCCAGTGCACCGTCGTCGGCAGGTCGATCTCGTTGCGAAAATCGACGGTCACGTGGCTGCCCTGCGCCACCCGTAGGATCGGGCCGCCGACCTCGTCGTTGTACCCGTATCCCGGGTACGTGCGGCCGCCGATCGTGCGCGTGATGACGGTGGCGGCCATGTCGAAGCGGGCGCCGTCCGCCAGGTCGAGCGTCGTCGTCGGCTGCTGCGGCCGGCGCGCGATGCCGCGCTGGCCATCGCCCGGCAGGAACGTCGCCGCGGCGGCCTTCACGCCGCCGCCCGCCTTGCGCAACGCGCGAGCCTCATCGGCCAGGCGCGCGATCTCCCCTTCCGTGCACTGGCCCATGATGATGTCGAACATCGCGTGGCACGGCACGTCCTTCATCGCGTTCGGGTCGAACACGATGCCGTCGCCCAGGTCGCGAACGCCGGCGGCCGACGTGGCGGAGCCGGTCTCACCGCCCGGGGACGGCGCGGCCGAGGTGGGTTCGGCGGCAGCGGCGCCAGTGCCGTCTTTCGGCAGCTCGACGATGCCCTTGCCGCCCTTGGCGCGGACGATGTCGGCCAGCGTCGCCAGCTGCTCGTCGCTGCACCGGCCCATCAGCGTCGTGCCCATGCCGTGGCACGGGAAGGTGGCCATCTCGTTCGGGTCGTAGACGATGGCGTCGATGCCGCCCGCCGCCGCGGCGACGACGCGCGTGGGCAGCGGCGCGGCGGTCGCCCGGCCGAGGTCGCCGAGGTCGCCGGGATCGGTGGGCGCGGCGCTGGTCCCGCTCGCCGTCGCCCCCCGCGCGGCACGGTCTTCGCCGCCGCCCGTGGTGCGCGTGGCGGCGGGCCGGCAGCCGGCAAGCAGCAGGGCGGCCAGCAAGGCGACCAAGGCGCTGCGAGGTGCCGGCGATTCGCGACGGGCGGGCGAAAGCCCGCGGTGACGGTCGAGCATCGAGTTGGCCTCTTGGGGCGGGGTGGATCGGGGAATCGGAAGGGGGTGGGGCAGCTGACAGGCTGATATTACCCCATCCCCCTATGGGAGGGTAACATTTCGGCTGGGCTCCGGCCGGCCGCGACGCTGGGTTCCAAGGGGCGCCCGGACCGGCCGTCGACGCCCCGCTCCCTCCTGAACGGAGAAGTCCCTTCATGCCCACAACGCACCGCCACGCCGAACACATCCCATCGAGTGACGGACACCAGCACGCCGGGCATTCGCCTGGCACGCCTTCGCATGGGGAGCACGGAGAGCACGGGACCGGCGACCCACGAGCGCCGATGACATCCCACGCCCACCACGACATGTCCGACCCCCGCATGGCCGCCGCCATGGAGGCGGACATGCGCCGCCGCTTCTGGATCGCCCTCGCGCTCGGCATCCCGGTGATGGCGTACTCGTCGATGGCGACCAACATGCTCGGCCTGCACCTTCCCACGCCGTTCGGGGTGCCCCGCGACTGGGTGATGCTGGTCTTCGCTACGCCGGTCGCGCTGTGGGCCGGCTCGGTGTTCCACGTCGGGGCGTGGCGCTCGATCCGTTCGGGCGTTCTCAATATGAGCGTCCTGGTGTCGCTCGGGATCCTGGTCAGCTACCTGTTCAGCCTGGGCCTCACGCTGTTCGCGCCCGGCCAGGACACGTTCTACGAGGCGGCCGTCATGCTGGCCGTCTTTCTGTTGTTCGGCCACTGGATGGAGATGCGCGCCCGCCGCGGCAGCACCGACGCCGTCCGGCTGCTGCTCGACCTGGCGCCCCAACAGGCCACCATCGAGCGCGACGGCCAGCTCGTGACGGTGCCGATCGAGCAGGTGAAGGTGGGCGACACGCTCGTGCTCCGTCCGGGCGACAAGGTGGCGGTCGACGGCGAGGTCATCGACGGCCAGACGGCGGTCGACGAGTCGATGATCACCGGCGAATCGCTGCCCGTCGCAAAGGCGGCCGGCGATGCCGTGATCGCCGGCACGATCGGCCAGTCCGGCTCCATCCGCTACCGCGCCACCAAGGTCGGCGGCGAGACGGCGCTGGCGCAGATCGTGGCGATGGTCGAGCGGGCGCAGAACTCAAAAGCGCCCGCCCAGCGGCTGGCCGACCGGGCGGCGCACTACCTCGTGCTCGTGGCCGTCGGCTCCGGTTTGGCGACGCTGGCGGCGTGGACGTTGGTCGCGCACGAGCCGCTGCTTGTCGCGCTGACGTTCGCCGTCTCGGCTATCGTCATCGCCTGCCCCGACGCGCTCGGGCTCGCGACGCCGACGGCGGTGATGGTGGCGACGGACATGGGCGCGAAGCGCGGCGTCTTGTTCAAGGAAGCGGTGTCGCTCGAGCAGGCGGCGCGGATCGAGGCCGTGATCATCGACAAGACCGGCACGTTGACCGAGGGCCGCCCGCGGGTGACGGACGTCGTGGCGCCCTTGGCGGTGGACGAGGCGGAGCTGCTGACGCTCGTCGCCGCGGTCGAGGCGCGCAGCAACCACCCGCTCTCCAAGGCCGTCCACGACGAGGCGGCGCGCCGCGGGATCGACGTGCCCGGCGACGTGGACGCGTTCGCGTCGATCGCCGGGCTCGGGGTGACGGGCCGGGTCAAGGGGCGCGAGGTGCTCGTGGGCACGGAGCGGCTGTTCGAACAACGATCCATCCCGCTGGCGGACCTGCGCGCGCCGGCGGATCGGCTGTTGGCCGAGGGCAAGACGCTCATGCTCGTCGCCGTCGACGGGGCGCCGGCCGGCATCGTGGCCGCCGCGGACCCCGTTCGCGCCAGCGCCAAGGCCGCCGTGGCGGGGCTGCACGAGCTCGGCATCGACGTTGTCATGATGACGGGCGACAACCGGCACACGGCGGAGGCGGTCGGCCGAGCGGTCGGCATCACGCGCGTGGTGGCCGAGGTGCTGCCGGCGGACAAGGCCACCGAGGTGAAGCGGCTGCAGGCCGAGGGTCGGTTCGTGGCGATGGTCGGCGACGGGATCAACGACGCGCCGGCGCTGGCGCAGGCCGACCTGGGCATCGCGATCGGCGCGGGCACGGACGTGGCGGTCGAGGTCGGCGACATCGTCCTGATGCGCTCGGACCCCGCCGACATCCTCGCCGCGATCCGCCTGTCGAAGGCGACGGTGCGCAAGATGCACCAGAACCTGTTCTGGGCGGCGATCTACAATGTCATCGCGATCCCGATCGCCGCCGGCGTCCTCTACCGCCCGTTCGGCATCATGCTCCGGCCCGAGTTCGGCGCGCTGGCGATGTCTGCGAGCTCGATCACGGTGGTGAGCAACGCGTTGTTGCTGCGGCGGACGCGGTTGT
>JBDTSC010000336.1:0-4436 GCA_039931375.1 Ardenticatenales bacterium | reverse complement strand
CCGGCCCCAACCCCACCCACCCCCCATCCACCCACTCCGGATCCCCTACCATCCACGCCCGCATCGCCACATACCGCGCATGCTGCCCCGGATCCGCCGCGTTCCGCTCGTACGCCTCCCGGTCCGTGAAGAACACCGCCAACCACACCTCATCCGCGCGCTCATCCGGGATCAGCAATCGCGAGCCGAGGAAGCCCGGCACCGGCACGCTCTCGCCTTCTGTGATCGCGGCCACCAGCGCCGCGCGGTCTTCCGGGCGGACGGTTCCGCGCATGATCGTGCCGTACATGGATGGGTGTCCTTCCGTCGCGGGAGGCATGGCGAGCGCCATAGCGGCTGGCGCAGGGTTCAGGTACGGACGGCAACTACGCGATATTCTGCAGCGCATTCACCAACTGCCGTCCGGTCATCGGCACCGGCAGCCGCTTCCCCTCCAGCGCATAGACTTCGATCGTTTCGTCCACGATGTCGCAGAGCTCAGCGAACACCGCCTTGGCGTCATCACCATGGCACCCTCCATAGAACAACTCGGGGCAGCTGCCGATAAAGCAGCCGTCCTCATCGGACCACTCGACCAACTTGACGTACCGGTCTCCCGTGCTCATCGGATGGACTCCTCAATGGCCAAGCGAACGGCCTTCTCCAGATACGCCTTCGCATCATCGCCCGGTTTCCCAGCGATCGTCACCGGCTTGCCCACGTTCGGGTGCGCGAAATTGCGATGGCTGCCCTTGCCGCCTCGGTCAAGGAAACCGGCCTGTTCGAGATCTCGGATCAGATCCCTCACCTTGCGCGGCAATGTCCGGGTCCTTTCGAGTGCTGCGCCAACGCGCACGGCGGCAGAGAAGCCCCGACCGGTAGGCTGGCGCCGATGGTCGCCATCATTTGGGCCATTGTACCTGTCAGCAGCCGAGCGTGATCATGGAGTTGGCATCCCCTCCGTCACCGGCGCCGCCCTGAACCCCTTGACCAACAGGTACACCCCCAGCGAGAACTCCCACGCCGCGATCGGCAGCGCCCCGAGCCCCGCCTGCGCGGACACGGCCGGCCAGACGCCGAACAGGATGGCCGCGTCCGACGTGAGCAGCACGACCGCTCCGATGAGCCCGAGCACGGGCAGAACCCGCGGCACCAGGCGCGACCGGTACATCAGCGTGCCCAGCAGCAGGCCGTTCACGGCCGGAATCAGGCTCTGGCTGACAAAGAACGTCCGGTCGTACAGCCCGGCCAGCGCACGCCCTGCCGCCAACGCATCCGCGCCGGCGCCGGCCTGGCGCAGCGTCACGATCGTCAAGAGGCTCGCGACGCCGGCGAAGATCAGCGCGGCTTCCAGGGTGCGTGAGCAGACGAGGCCCAGCGCGAAGCCTTCGTTCTGCCGCTTGAGCACCGGGAACAGCGTGACCGCCGTGCCGATGCCGGCGAGCGCCACGATGATCTCCAGGATGCCGCCGATGAAGACGCCGGTGTCCGGACCGGACCCGACGATGTAGTTCGCATTGTGCACCGGACCGTACAGGGCCAGCGTCGGGATCGAGACGAACGTGAGCACGTAGAATGCGCCCGCGACGAGCGCGGTCCTTCGCAGCGAGGTCATCGGAGCGCGCTGCAGCGGTGCGGTTGGATCGGTTGTGGTCATGTCATTCTCCATGCGTGGGCCTGTGGGCACCTGTCGAGGCGCCAGCAACGAATCGTCGCGTGGGTCGGACTGGCACCTACGCCTCCAGCACCCGCACCACCACCTTCCCCCTCGCCCGCCCCTGCTCCATGTACCGCACCGCATCCGCCGCCTCGCGCAGCGGATACGCCTTGTCGACGACCGGCACCACCGTGCCCGCCTCGATGAGCCCCGTCAACGCGACGACGTCTTCCTTCCGTTCGCCCGGCATCAGCCCCCGCAGCTTCTGCTTGGACCCGATCGCCCGCAGCGGCGCCAGCATCCCGCGCAGGAAGCCCCCGAGCCACCGATCCCCGCCCTCGCCCCCGACGACCACCAGTGTCCCCTCGGCGTTTAGCGCGCGCCGCAGTTGCGAGAGCGGCCGCCGCCCGCCCATATCGACGATCAGGTCGTACCGCCGCGACCCATCCGCGCAGTCTTCGCGGGTGTAGTCGATCACGTGATCCGCGCCGATCGACCGGACCATGTCCGCCTTGCCCGTGCTGCACACGCCCGTGACCTCCGCGCCGATGGCCTTGGCGATCTGCACCGCGAACGTCCCGACGCCGCCCGACGCGCCGATGATCATCGCCGTCTGGCCCGCCTTCAGCCCGCCCGCGTCGCGGACGGCGTGGAGGGCCGTGATCGCCGATACCGGCACGACCGCCGCCTGCTCGAAGCTGACGTTCGTCGGCTTCGGCGCGAGCTGCGTCGCCTTGGCGCACACGTACTCGGCGAAGCTGCCGTCGCAGAACCCGTACACCTCGTCGCCCGCCTTGAACGCCGTCACGTTGCCGCCGACCGCCTCGACCGTCCCTGCCACCTCCCGGCCGCGCACCGGCGCCTTGGGCGCGCGGAAGCCCATCCCGATGACCCGCATCAGGTACGGCAGCCCCGTCATCAGATGCCACACCCCCCGATCGACACCCGCGGCGTGGACCCGCACGAGCACGTCATCCGCTCCGGGCTCCGGCTTGGCGATGTCCTTGAACTGCAGGACATCGGCGGAACCATACCTGTCTTGGACGATCGCCTTGATGGTGCACCTCGGTGGGGGAACGGGGGATCGTAACGTCGATCCCACGGCCGGGAGTCTACACCACCCAACCCACTCGGCGAGGCTTGCGCCGCGTCTCACCGAGACTGCCGAAATATCTAACCGAGACAGACCACCTGTCTAACCGAGACACGCGGCCTGACTAACCGAGATCCGCCCGGCGTCTAACCGAGATCCGCCGGGTGCCTCACCGAGGCTCGTGGGCAAGAGCGATCCGCCGTGATGGGAGCGTGGGGGGCTTTGTGGGGCGGGCGAAGGGCGAAGCAATTGCGGCAATTGCTTCGCCCCTACGGTCGGCAATCGCGAGGCGGCTGGTCTTTGTCACGGCCTCGGGGACTCCCCACCAACGACGAGGGGCGGCCCATTGTCCGGACCGCCCCTCGTCTCAGCCTAGTCGATTGTCGAACCCGCGCTCGCCCGATCGCCCTGGGCGCGCTACGTCACGTCGATCGGCGCTCCGCCGACACCGTCCGACGAACCCTCGTCCGCCGATCAGCCCTCGCCGACCACGCCGCCCGCCTCGGCCACAACGTGCGCGTTTCCCGCGTCCGCCGCCGCGCGAGCTCGCGCCGCCTTCGCCGGCCGCCCGTGCGCCGTCGCGCTCGAGCCGGCGCCCTTCAACGCGGCGCCTCGTCCCGCCGTCGGCAGCTCCAGCGCATCGCCAGGATGCTCCCCATCCCAGCGCTCCTTCAAGGCCGCCATGTCCATCCCGATCGCGTCACGGTGCTGGATCTTCCCCTGGAACCCGTCGACATCCTCCAGCCCATCGCGCAGCTCCTGCGCCAGGCGGACCGTCGGGTAGAGCGTGCCGTCCATCCGGACCTCGACGCCGAACACGCCGATGCCGGGCAGCCGGACCTTCTTGCCGGCGCGCAGCTGCAGCAGCACGATACGCCCCAGCTCATCGAGGACCATGCGCGCCAGCGGACGCGTCACCAGCGTCCCGACGGCCAGGTACTCGGCCACCTCGTCGAGACCGACGGTCACGGCGCCGACGATGCGCGGGCGGTAGGCGGACAGAGCCTGAATCCACGTTGCCATCTTGTCTTCTCCTGTTGGGTGGATGGCGAGCCCGCCAGCAAGACGCGGCGGGCGATGGGATCAGGATAACGGCCTTTGATCTCCCGTGGACGCCGCGAACCCGCCGCGCGCCCGCCGCGCAACCGTTAAGGGGGGCGCGAAACCGTCGTGTGGCCGCCACGCCTCACAACGCCTTGAACGCCTCGAACGGCTGCCGGCACGCGTTGCAGTAGTGCACCGACCGGCACAACGTCGACCCGAACGGGTTGTCCGTCACCGTGTCCGCGGAGCCGCAGAACGGGCACGCCACGCTCGCCGCCTCGATCGCCGCCGCCGTCGTGTCCACCGCGAGGCTGAGCGACAGCGATGGGTCGGACGTGAAGCGCGAGGCCGGCGGCGGCGGCGCGAGCCCGATCGCGCGCATCGCCTCGCGGGCCGCCGGTGCAATGCGGTCACTGGACCACGGCGGGTCCAGCACGACGCGCACGTCCACGGACGCCGCGCCGAGCGAGAGCACGGCTTGTTCGATCTCCTCGCGCATCATCGTCAGCGCCGGACAGCCGGTGAACGTCGGCGTCATGTCGATACGCACCGCCCCGCTGTCCGCGCTGATCTCCACCGCCTGGATGATCCCCAGGTCCACCACGGACACCACCGGGATCTCCGGGTCCTTGACCGTTTGCAGGACGTCCCAGACCGCGTCGA
>JBDTSC010000335.1:0-4449 GCA_039931375.1 Ardenticatenales bacterium | reverse complement strand
GGCAGCGACATCCGCGGCGGCGACGTCCGACGCGCCGATGCGCGCGATGCCCGACATGCCAGACCTGTCCCGCAACCTGGGCTTCATCAGCCCCCGCGTCGCCCGCGTCGCCGCCGAGAATGGCGTCGATCTGCGCTACGTCGCGGGCACGGGCAAGGACGATCGGATCACCGCCCGCGACGTCGAGCGCTTCGTGGCGGCGGGCGGGATGGCGGCCGTCGCGGCGGCGAGCGCGGCGCCAGCCGCGGCTTCCGCGGCGGCGACGACGATGGTGACCGACGCGGCCCCGTCGGCCGTGCCAGCGTCTGTCCCGACGGCGACCGCGTCGCCCAGCGCGCCCGCGCCCGCGCCCGCGCCGGCAACTGCGCCGGAAGCGGCGTCAGCAGCGGCGTCAGCGGCGGCGTCGTCAGGCGGCGGGGCGGCGGACTTCATCGGCCAGATCATGCCGCTCACGCGGATGCGCCGGCTGATCGCCGATCATATGGTCAAGAGCATGCAGACCTCGCCGCACGTCACGACGGTGCACGAGGTGGACATGGGCGCCGCGATGGCGGCGTACAAGGCGCAGAAGGACGGGATCGCGGCGCGCGGCGGGCGGCTGACGGTCACGGCGATCATCATCGAGTGCGTCGCCAAGGCGCTCGAGCGGCACCCGATGGTCAACAGCGCCTGGACGGACGAGGGCGTGCGGATCCACCGCGACATCAACATCGGCATGGCGGTGGCGATCGCGGACGGTTTGATGGTCCCGGTGATCAAGCAGGCGAACGCCAAGAGCCTGTCGGGGCTGGCCGCGGACATCAACGACCTGGCCAAGCGCGCCCGCGACGGCGCCCTGAGGCCGGACGACATCCAGGGCGGCACGTTCACGATCACGAACTACGGCACGCTGGGCAGCCTGTTCGGCACGCCCGTGATCAACCAGCCGCAGTGCGCGATCCTTGGCGCGGGGGCGATCAAGAAGCGCGTCGTCGTCGTCGAGACGAAGCACGGTGACCAGATGGCGATCCGGCCGATGATGTACCTCGCGCTCACGTTCGACCACCGGATCCTGGACGGCGGCACGGCCGATCCGTTCATGCGGACCGTCACCGAGCTGCTCGAAGGGTACGGGGCGTAGCGGGCGACCGAAGTGACTTCGGCGGGGCGACTCGCCACTTGGGGGATGCCCCCTCCCCCGGTTCGCTTCGCGAACCGACCCCTCCCCCAATGCTGGGGGCGGGGTGGGCGCCGAGCGGCGGCGCATATGCGGCCATTGGCGCGTCGCTGATGACGATCTCGCACACATCATGAAACGCATCGCTTCGACGGCCGCGCGGTCTGCGCCGTGGCTGCTCTTCCTGGCCATCGGCCTGACCGTCGTGCCCGCCGGCGCCCAGCCCGCCGACAGCGGCGAGTTCCAGCTGGTCGCGCGCGATCTGGGCGTCGCCCACCCGCCCGGCTATCCGCTCTACACGCTGTCCGCGCACCTGTTCGGCCGCCTCGTCCTGGCGATCCCGCCGCTGCGCCACCTGGGCTGGCCGTGGGCCGTCAACGCCTTCTCGATGGTGCTGGCGGTGGCGACGCTCTTCGTCGTCGCCCGCACCGCGACGCGCCTGGGCGGCAGCTGGCTGGGCGGCGCGATCGCGGTGGCGCTGCTGTGGTTCGCGCCGACGTTCGTGGCGCAGGCGTTGGTGGCGAACATACGGATGGCGACGGGGTTGTTCGCGGCGGTGGTGTTGGGCTTGACGCTCGATGTGGTGGGCCACGGGGGCCCTCTCCCCCCGACGGAAGACAGCGCTCACCCCCCGACCCCCTCCCTCAAGGTTGGGGGCGGGGGAGGATCACGGGATGAGGGCGGGCGGTCGCTTGTGGCGCTTTGTTTCGTCGGCGCGCTGGCCGCGGGGCACCATCCGACGCTGGCGGCCCTCGCGCTGCCGCTCGGCCTCGCGATCCTGGTCCGACGGCCCGCCGTGCTGCGCGATAGGCGCGCGCTGCCGCGGTTGGCGGCGATGTGCGTCGCCGCCACCGTCATCGGCCTCCTGCCGCTCCTCTACCTCCCGATCCGCGCCGCCCAGCACGCCCCGCTCGCGCCCGCCGACCTGGCGACGTGGGGCGGCGTTTGGCGGCACGTGACGGCCGCGGGGTTCCGAGGCGACATGCTGGCGATCACGGGGGCGAGGGACCTCGGCGATCGGCTGCTCGTGCTCGGCAACATCCTTCACCTCCAATTCGCGCCGCTGGCCCTCGGGCTGATGGCCGTTGGCGCCGTCTGGCTCATCATCCGCCGCCGCGCGGAGGCCGTGGCGCTGCTCGGGACGGCGCTCGTCGTCAGCTGGCTGGCGATCACGTACCGGGCGCCGCAGACGATGGAGTATCTGCTGCCGGCATACGTGGCGTTGGCGATCGTGGCCGGGGGTTGTGCAGGCGTCCCACTCCGTCGATTGCGCGACATCCTTCTCCCGCACACGTGGGGGCCGATGGCCATTGGGTCATCGGGCGCTCGGCCCGCCCGTCGGTGGCTCACCCGGCGCGGTCTGGTCGCGGCGTGGATCATCGTCGCCGTCCCATGCCTCGTCGCCATCGACTTCATGGACCCGGGCGGCGTTCACAGCCACGCGCACAACGCCATCCCACACCTCGAGGGGCTGACGGCGATCGCCGCCGATCCGCAGTGTGTCGCCGCCAACGGCACGGTGCTGGCGAACTGGCACTACGTCACGCCGCTCTGGCTGGCGGGCAAGCGCGCGACGACGACGCGGCCGGGGATCGACGCGCCGTACGTCACCGCGACGGGCGCGCCGATCGTCTACGTCCATCCGGACTTTCAGACGGGCGACCCGATCGGCGTGACGTGGCAGAAGGCGGCCCAAGCGGCGGTCGCACGGGGTCCGGTGTTGCTGACGAACCGCACGCGAGAGCTGAATGAAGCCGGACCGCCCGTCAAGCCCATCCCCGAATCGCCGTGGTGGCAAGCCGGGGCTGCGGGTGGTACGGAGTCCGCGTGTCGCCTCGGATCGACCCACCCGGTGACCGTCACGGCGGACTTCGACGATGCAGGGCAGCGGTGGTCGCTGTCGGATGTGCGGCTGATGTGGCATGCCGCGCGTTTCGTCATCCAGGCAACGATCACCGCGCCGCCTGGGGCGAACTCGCACGACGTGACCGCGTTTGCCCAGCTGGTTGGCCCCACCATCGTCGTCGGTCAGGCCGATCAGCCGATCGGCTTGCCATGGTCGACGGACGCGTCGGGGGCGGCGACCTACCTCGTGTCGCTCCCGTTGCAGGCCGACCAAACCGTCGACCGGAACACCGAGTTGGCGTTGGTGGTCGGCCTGTATCGCCACGCTGCGGACGGACCGCACCGGCTGAGCGTGGTGGGCGCCCCCACGGGCGGAGGCGCCGTCGTCGATGACGGCACGGCGATTCGGTTCTCTCCGAAGTGGCTTGGCGAGACGAATCTCGTCGCCTGGCATTCGCCTCCACCCGGTGCGATCCCGTTCGGAGCGGCCATGTCGATCCTGCGATCATCGGTCCAGCGAACGGCCACCGACCTGATCGTCGATATCGTATGGCACGCGGAGGACTACCCTTGGGCCTCCGACTACACCGTCAGCGTCCAAGCCGCCGCCGACGACGCATCCTGGCGCGCCCAGCACGACGGCACGCCCGCCCTCGGCGCGATCCCCACCCTCAAATGGCTGCCCGGCATGATCATCCACGACCGCCACCGCATCCCGCTCCCGCCCGAGGCCGCCGGCCACGACGGGCCGTTCACCGTGTCCGTTGGCGTCTACGACGCGTTCTCCCTCGAGCCGCTTCCCGTCACCGACGGCGCCCTCGTTCGAGCAGGCCAAGGCCAACGCGCTATCCTCCATCCCACCCCCTGAACCGCCCCCCACCCAAGGAGCCCCGCCCCATGCTCGAAACCCCCTACGGCCCCGTCCACCTGGACCACTGCCACCCCTACCTCCGCGACGAGATCGCCCTGATCGGCGACGCCGACCCGTTCGTCAGCCAGCGCGCCCTGCCGGACCGCTTGGTCGCGGCGCTGGACGGCCTGCCCGACGCCGCCTTGGACTTCAAGCCCGCTCCATCCGAGTGGTCAACGCGCGAGGTCGTGGCCCACCTCGTGCAGTCCGAGATCGTCTACGGCTACCGCTACCGCACGATCCTGGCCGAACCCGAGGCGCTCATCGCCGGCTACGACCAGGAGCGCTGGACGCCGATGCTGCCCGAAGCTCACTGGCCCCTCGGCGTGCTGCTGGACCACCTGCGGTCGCTCAAGGCGCTGAACGTCAGCGTGCTCGAGCAGACCACCCGCGAGGAACGCGCCCGCTGGGGCGTCCACAGCGAGCGCGGCAAGGAGAGCATCGCCGCGTTGATCGGCGCCATCGCCGGGCACGACCACATGCACGAGGCGCAGATCGCGGCGAATTTGGCGGCATGGCGGGAGTCGCGGTCCGCATC
>JBDTSC010000334.1:0-4451 GCA_039931375.1 Ardenticatenales bacterium | reverse complement strand
AGGATTCCGGCGTCGGCGACGAGCTGCGTGGCCACGCCGGTGGCCTCGACGTTGCCATGCGCGCGATCGGCCAGCGAGCCGAGCCCGCTTGCCAGCCGCGCCGCCATTGTCGACACCATCTGGACGCCGAACCAGCTCAACGCCAAGGCGACGGCCGCGAGCGTGACCGCGCCCGTCAGGCTCTGGCTGCGCGCGACCTGGCCGCGTTCCTTCGCATCCTTGAGCTTTTTTCCACTAGGTTTTTCTGTGCGCTCGCCGCCGCTGGAGTCCGCCATCGCCGGTTACCTGAACGCCCGAACGGTTTCGGCGCTCAGGGAGAGCACCGCCGGGAGGAAACGGGTGATGAGCGTCGGCAGGCCGCTGACGGTGAGGGCAATCACGAGCAAGCCGGCCACCACGCGGACGGGCGCGCCGGCAATCATGACGTTGAGCGACGGCGCCACTCGCGCCACGAGCCCGAGGGCAAGCTCGACAAGCAACAGCACCACGATGAGTGGCGCCGCAATGCGCATGCCGAGCAGGAAGATCATGCCGAGGATATGCCCCACCGACGTTCCGAGTGAGGGACCGATGCCGTTGCCGAGCCCGAGCGGCAGCATCGTGTAGGAGTCCCCAAGCGCGCGAAGGACGGCATGGTGCGCGTTGGTGGCGAAGCAGATGACGACGGCGAGGTTCCCGTAGAGCAGCGCGAGCACGTTGTTCCGCACGCCTGACTGCGGATCGATGAGGGCGCCGAGCGAGAGCCCGATCTGGTAGCCGGCGAACTGTCCGGCAAATTCGGCCCCGGAGATGAGCACGCGCGCCGACAGGGCAATCGCCATGCCGATCGCCATCTCGCGCACGATCACAATGGCCAGTCCGGCAGCCGGCAGGGTGACGGGTGTGGGCGTCGCGGCCGCCATTAGAATCGCCAGAAATGCGATGAGCCCCACGCGGACCTGCGGCGGCGCGTTGAGCGCCCCGAGGAAAGGGGTCCCCATCACGATCATCCCCGGCCGCACGAGCAGCAGGGCGAATCCGGCGGCGGCCGCGAATCCGTTCATCGCACCAGGTCGGGCAGACGCCGCAGCAGAGTCGAGGCGAAGCCCGTCATGATCCGCAGCATCCAGGGAAAAGTGAACGCGAAGACGATGAAGATCGCCGCCGCGCGGGGAATGAACGCCAGGATGTTGTCCTGGATCGACGTCACGGTCTGCAGGATGCTGACCGTGATCCCGACGATGAGGCCGACAATGAGCATCGGCAGCGAGATGATGACGGCCGTCTCGATGGCCTGCCGGACGATGCCGAGGACGAGGGCTTCAGACATGGCGATCACTCAGCGTTTCAAAACCAGGAGCCACAGCCGTCACAAGAAACTCCGCACCAGCGAGCCGACGAGCAGATTCCAGCCGTCGATCATCACGAAGAGGAGCACCTTGAACGGAAGCGAGATCATCATTGGCGGGAGCTGCATCATGCCGATGGAGAGCAGCACCGTCGACACGACGAGATCGACGAGCAGAAAGGGGACGAAGAGAAAGAACCCCATCTGGAAGCCGGTCTTGAGCTCCGAGATCGCGAACGCCGGAATGACGACGCGCATCGGAATGTCCTGCGGCGAGGCGGGCCGGCCGGTACGGGCGAGCTCCACAAAGAGGGCGAGGTCCGCTTCACGCGTCTGTCGCAGCATGAACTCACGCAGCGGCGGGGCGCCGCGCTCCATGGCCGTGGTGACGTCGATCTGACCCGCGATGGCCGGCTGAATCGCCAGCTCGTTCACACGCGTGGCCGTCGGCGCCATGATGAAGGCGGTCAGGAACAACGTCAGTCCAATCACCATCTGATTGGAGGGAATTTCCTGGGTGCCGATTGCCTGTCTGAGGAAATGAAAGACGATGGCAATCCGCGTAAAGGACGTCATCATGACCAACGCCGCCGGCACGAAGGTCAGGAGCGTCATCAGGACGACGATCTGGAGCGGCGCGGACAACGTGCCCACGCCATCGACCTGGACGGCGAGATTCTGCGGGGTCTGCGCGCGCTGAGCGGCGGCGGACGCAGGTGACGCGGGCGACAGCGATCCCCGGCCCTGGGCGAAGGCGCGCGCCGGCGCGAGCGCCAGCATCAATACCCCGAGTACGACGAGAAGACGCGCGAGACGAATCACGATTGCGGCGCTCCCTGGGCTGTGGCGTGTGACAGCGCCTGGTCGAATGTTCCCGCCCGCTGCAGCTCCGTCACGAGCGAGACGTGATTCGGCGCGAGACCGAGGAGCAGGCGGCGACCTTCGACGGTGACCACGACCAGCGAGCGACGCTCACCGAGCGCGAGCGCCGACTCGATGCCCAGCGCGCCGTTCTTCCGGCGGGCGACGACGCCCTTCCGTAGCAACCAGGCAAGGCCGCCGAGCAGCGCCAAGACCACGGCGAGCGCGCCGAGCATGCGCCACACGTTCGGCACGAGCTCCGGTCCGACGGCCGAGGCCGCGTCGGTCTGCGCGAGCATCCACCAGGTCACACGATCTCCTGTCCGGCCGGCGGCAGAATGCGGCCGACACGCAGCGCCACGTTTTCATCGGCAATCACGACTTCGCCGGTGGCAATAGCCACGCCAGCGACGCGCACTTCCAGATCCGCGCCAGCCGTCTGTTTCAGACGCACGATCGCGTTCACGGCAAACGCCGCGCACTCGCGCACTTTGATCGTGGTCGTGCCCAGCACGAAGTCCACCGGACAGGGGACGTCCATCACCCAGTCGAGATCGGCGGCGCGTGACGCCGCCGTGTCAGAACTGGACGACGAACTCAGAGAAGAGGACATCAATGACCTTCTTGTTCTCGAGCGCGTGCGCCGTGCGCGCCTTGATCGCGTTCTTGAGGGATTCCTTGCCTTCGGGCGTCACGAGCGTCGACGCCTGCTGCTCGGTGAGCAGTTCGAGAATGTCGGAGCGGACCCGCGACTTCACGACGGGAGACTCTTCCAGTTCCTTGGCGATGACGGCATCCTCCACCACCAGTCCGATGTTCGTCTTGAGAAAGCGGGTGCCACCCTCGTCCGCGAGGTTGACCATGAACGGCTCGAAAGTGAGGAGTCCGCGCGTTTCGAGCGGCGGTTCCTTGGGAGCGGCCTCGGCCACGGGTGTACCCCGATGGAGCCACCACCAGGCTCCGCCCCCTCCCCCGCCGGCGAGCACGAGGCCCACAATGGCGATCAGGAGGAAGGACTTCCCCTTCTTCTTGGCGGGTGCCCCTTGGCCCTCGACCATCTTGAGCTCCGGTTCGGCCGACATCTAGCGATCCGTCGGCAGGTTGTCGGCGACCAGTCGCATGATGGCCGCCTTGGACGCAGAGATGGTGCCGCTGGGCAAGGGGGCGGCCGGCGCCGGTGCCGGCGCCGCGGGTGCAGATGTCTTGTGCTGGCGCGCGGCGGCGGCCAGCGCCGCCTCGAGCGACGCGCTCAGCTTGGTCAGAAAATCCGAAAACTCGCCGCTCGTCACGTTGCCGTCGCGGTTGACGTCGGCGCGCTTCATGATGCGCTCGGCGAGCGGAGCAAGCTTGCCCGTCGCGGATGAGAGATAGCTGCTGGTGTTGTTGACGTCCATTGCGGTCTGCTCCTCGGCCTACGCCACGACTTCGAACGTGTCATCGAGCGGCGCGCGGCGCGGACGCCGCTGCGGCTGTTCATCGGGCCTCTCACGCTGCCCGCGGCGTTCGGCGTCACGCGACTCGCGCGGCTCGGACACCTCGAGGCGATCGAGCGCCAGGTTCTGTTCGGCGAGGCCGTGGCGCAGCGTCGCCTGATTGCTCTGGAGCCATTCCCGCACGACGGGCGCGTCGGCTTCGATACGGGCCACGACCTGCCCGCGATCCACGCGCACGGACACCGTCACGTCGCCGAACTGCTCGGGCTGAAGGGTGATCCGCGCCTCGCCCGTGCCGTTGGCCCACTGCAGGCGGATGGCCTGCACAATCTGGTTCACCGTCTCACCCGGCAGCGTGGCCGGCGGCGCGCTCGCGCCGGCGAGGCTCGTCGCAAAACTGGTCGTCGCGACCGGGGCCAGCAACGTGGCACCCTTCTGTCCGCCGGCAAACGCGTTCTCGAAGCCGAAGGAGGTGCCGGCGTCGTGTCCGGGCCCGGCGGCTTTCTGCACGACATCGGCGAGGACAGCGGCCAGTGCGCGCGTGCTTTCGCCGGTGGCCGGCGTGTTCGTGTCGGACGCGGCCAGTGCCCGTAGCGTCGCGCCATCGAGACCGATCACCGGCGCATTCGCAGGAGCACCCGCCGCCGTCGAGCGGTCACCGCCGGCCGCCGCGAGGTTCAGGGCGTTTGACGCGCGGCCGCGGAGTTCGTCCGCGAAGGCTCGCTGGAACGCCCCAGCGTCCGTGGCCGGCGCAGGCACCGCGGCCGCGCCATCGCCGCCAGCGGCACCAACATCGGTATGCACCGCAGCCGCCGCGATGACATCCGAGA
>JBDTSC010000333.1:0-4457 GCA_039931375.1 Ardenticatenales bacterium | reverse complement strand
CGGCCGACGTGCCGGCGGCGACGGAGTTGCACCTGCCGGTCGACGTGGACGCGGCGCGGACGCTGCTCGAGTCGCGCGAGGGGATGCGGGTGGCGCTGCCGGACGTGCGGGCGATCGGCGGGACGGACGCGCACGGCGAGGTGCCGGTGGTCGAGTCGGCGGCCGGGGTGGAGCATCTCCTTCGCACGGCGGCGGACGATGGGCGGCGGATGATCCTGGTGGCGCCGGGCGACTGGCCCGTCGTCGCACAGGGCGATGTGCTGGCGGATGTGGTTGGGCCGCTGGACTACACGTTCGGCGAGTACAAGGTGGACGTGGCGGACTGGTCGGCGGTCGGGCGGACGGCCGGCGGACGGCAGCCGGACACGTTCGCGCCCGCCGGCGTCGGGGAGCTGACGGCGGCGACGTTTAACGTCGAGAATCTGTTCGACGAGATCGACGATCCGGGCAAGAGCGACACGGAGGGCACGTACTTCCCGCGCTCGCACGCGGAGTACCTGTCGTTCGTGGATCGGCGCGCGAAGGCGATCGACGAGCGGCTCGGGCGGCCGGACATCGTCTCGATCGAGGAGATCGAGAAGCTGCCGATCCTCGAAGACCTGGCGGCGAACCCGCGCCTCGCGCCCGCCGACTACGGCGCGGCGCTGATCGAGGGCGTCGACGCGCGGGGGATCGACGTCGGGGTGCTGTACAACCGCGCCAAGCTGCGGCTGATCGGCGTGGAGCAGCGCCAGAAGTGCATGGACGCGGCCGCGGCGGGCGACGCCGGCGTGGCGCCGTGCACGCTTCCGGGCGGGGGCGCGGGCCAGATGATCTTTTCGCGCCCGCCCCTGGTCGTACGACTCGCCCTACGCGGCACGGACGCGCGGATCACGGTGATCGCGAACCACTTCAAGAGCAAGGGCGGCGGCGATGCCGTGACGACGGCGACGCGCGTGCTGGAAGCCAAGCACATCGTCGACATCGTCCGCGAGCTGCAGGCGGCCGAGCCCGCGACGCCGGTGTTCGTAATGGGCGATCTGAACGACTTCCCGGACAGCCCGCCGATCCAGGAGATCGTCGGCACCGGCCTGCTCGTGGACCTCCACGACCGCGTGCCGGACGACCAGGACTACACGTTCATCTTCAACGGGGTGGCGCAGGTGCTCGACTACATCCTCGTGCCGCCCGCCTTCGCCGCCGCCAACGTGACCGAGGCGCTCGTGGCCCACATCAACGTCGACTTCCCATCCCACCCGCCGGTGAACCAGTCGCCGGAGCCGCCGCCGTTCGAGACGTCGCGGGTGAGCGATCACAACCCGTTCTTCATCCGCTTCAAGCGCTTCGGTCGCGAGCGGTACGTGGCGTTCCTGCCGGCGCTGCTGAGCAACGGCGCGTTCCAAGGTGTCGAGGCGGGCGGCTCGGGCACGGACGCGCCGACGCCCGCGGCGGCCACGTCGACGCCCGATGATCCGTCGCGCCCGACGGCGGCGCCGACCGACGAACCAGTCCCCACGCCGAGCCCGGTGCCACCACATCCGACGCCCGGTCCGTCCCCCACCGCCGGCGCATCGCCGACGCCGTCCGCCGGGGAACCGCCCCGCACCCCGCTGCGGATCACGACGCTGTTCTATGACGGCGTCGTCCCGAACACGGAAGCGGACGAGTACATCGAGGTCGAGAACGTCACTGGCGCACCGGTCGCGCTGGGCGGCTGGCGCGTCACCTCGCTCCGCGGGACGAACCAGGTGTACGCGTTCCCGGCATCGGCCGTCATCGACCCCGGCCCTGAGGGGCGCTGCCGTGTGTACACGAACGAGGATCACCCCGAGCGCGCCTGCAGCTTCAATTGGGGCAGCGCGCAGGCGATCTGGAGCAACGCGGGCGACAAGGCCGAGCTGCGGGACGCGAGCGGCGCCGTGATCGACCATCGTTGCTACGGCGAGTCGCCGTGGGGCAACGCGTGCGGGGCGGCGACGGCGACGGCCGTACCTTGATTCCGGGGCGACTTGATTCGATCGTGTGAGTCGTCAGGGCCGAGCTGGGGCTGGGCGGTGCAATGGTTTTGGGCGAAGCATTCGTGGGACGAATGCTTCGCCCCTACGGTCGCCACGCGATGATCTGCGCGGCCCGATCACGGCCGAATGGGGAGCATACAACCAGCTCACCTCTCCCCGATCCGAGCCGCCATGCGCTTCAGCTCCCCGAGGTTACGCTTGCCCGTCCCGAGCACTGGGATGACATCGACGACGACGAAGTCCCCGGCCCGCGGCCGCCACAGCGACGGCATCTCACCCAGCGCGTCCAGCAGCTCGGCGGCCGACGCCGGCAGGGCGCCCTCGTGCAACACGAGCAGTCGCTCGCCGCGCTTGGCGTCCGGCACGGCGCAGACGGCCAACTGGACGCCGTCGTCCGGGAAGCGCGCGGCGATCCACGCTTGCATGGCGCCCTCGACGTGGTCCAGCGGCACCATCTCGCCGCCGACCTTGGCGAAGCGGGCCAGGCGGCCGGTGATCCGCAGGAACCCGTCGGCGCCGATCCGCCCCACATCGCCCGTGTTGTAGCCGCCGTGGACGAACGCCGCCGCCGTCAGATCGTCCCGGCCCAGGTAGCCCTCCATCCGCGCCGGCGAGCGCGCGACGATGAGGCCCTCCTGCCCAGCGGGCAGTCGATCGAGCGTGTCGGGATCGACGGTGAAGACCTCGACGCCCGGCAGCGGCAGCCCGACGGTTCCTTCTTTGATCGCGTGCGGCGTGTTCACGGCCACCACGGGCGCCAGCTCCGTGCAGCCGTACCCCTCGAGCAGGACGGCCGGCGGGTACTGCTCCCGGAACGCGGCGTGCAGCTCCGGCGGACAGCGCTCCGCCCCGACCACGCCAAAGCGCAGCGCCTTGAACTGCTCCGCGGTCACCTTGCGCATGTACGTGCGCACGAACGTCGGCGTGCTGATGAAGTAGCCCGTGCCGCTGGCCTGGGCCAACGCGCCGATGCCGGCCGCGTCCAGCGGGTCCGGGTGGGCCGCGATCCGCACGCCGTAGCACAGGCACATCCACATCCCCGGCACGAGCCCGAAGCTGTGGAACAGGGGCAGCGCCGTCAGCAGCGTCTCGGCGTCCGGCGTGATCTCCACGTGCTCGACCATCGCCCCACAGTTCGCAAGGACCTGGCGATGGGTCAGCTGCACGCCCTTCGGATCGCCCGTCGTCCCCGAGGAGAAGATGATCGTGGCGATGTCGTCCGGCCGCGCGCGGTCCAGAAGGCGCGCCGGCAGCAGGATCACCTTGGCCATCGCCAGGACGACCTCCGCCTTCCCCAGTGAGCCGATCACGTCCTCCGCCAGCACGACCCGCCCCGGCAACGACGGCCGCCCGATGCGCTCCAGGTACCGCTTGGACGATACGATCGTCCGCAGGCCCGCCATCTCCGCCATCCGCCGCACCTGCGCCTCGCCCGCCGTGTGGTTCAGGTTCACGCTGGTCCGCCCGGCCAGCGCGATCGCCAGGTTCACGATCGCGCCGCCCCTTCCTGGCGGCAGCATCACGCCGACGCATCGCTCGTCCGGCGCCAGCGAGAGCATCCGGCGCACGACCAGCGCCACCGCCGCCAGCCGCAGCCGCGAGATCTCCGCGCGCAGCTCCTGCACCGCCACCCGGTTCCACCGCCACCGCGCCCGCGCGATCGTCGCCGCGCCCAGCGTCCGGCGGTCCCGCGCGGCGCTCGCCATCGCCTGTTCGTACGTCACGTCGCCTCCCACTTGGCCGGACGGAAATTGGCCGGACGGAACTTGGCCGGACGGAACTTGGCCGGACGGGATGGCAATGCGAATCGCTCCACATGCCTCCATCAACGGCCCCGCATCACTCGAAGTACGCCACCGTCGCCCCATCCCCGCCCTCCGTCCGCTCGCCGGGCCGGAAGCGCGTCACGGTCGGGTTCGCCTTCAGCCGCGTCCGCAGCGCGGCCTTCAGGGCGCCCGTGCCGTGGCCGTGGATGATGCGCAACCACGGGGCCCCCTGCAAGAGCGCCCGGTCGATCCGCGTCTCGATCGCCTCGATCGCCTCCTCGACCCGCATCCCGCGCACGTCCACCTCGGTCGCCGGGCCGGCGCCCGAGGGCTCGGCGGCCGGGAACAGCGATGCACCGAGGGACCGGTTGGCGCGCGATGAGCCGCCGCGCGACGATGCGCCACCGGTCGGTGCGGCGGATGCGGTCTGCGCGCCGACGGACGCGACGAACTCGACGTCGTCCAGGTCGACGGACATGCGCATCATCCCGAGCTGCACCTGGGCCGTCTCACCGGCGATGGACAGGATCGTGCCCGGCTGGTCGAATCGCTTGACCTTCACCCTGTCCCCCGGCGCCCAGGTCGTCCGCCGAGCGGCGGCGGGCGGCGCGGCCATTGCGCTGTCCAGGATGTCTTCGACGTCCGCGAGCGCGCCCAGGATCGCGGCGCGCTCCGCGCCCAGCGCCGCCGCGGC
>JBDTSC010000332.1:0-4459 GCA_039931375.1 Ardenticatenales bacterium | reverse complement strand
CCTGCTGGTGGCGCACGTCGTGCCCGAGCGAGCGGACGCGCCGCCCGAGGTCGGCCGCCTGGTCGATGCCCTCGGCGCGGCGCTGCCGGCGCACATGATCCCGCGCCGCATCGCGTGGATCGCCGCGCTGCCGACGACCGCCGGCGGCAAGCTCGACCGGCGGGCGCTGCCGACGATCGACGGCCCTGTGCGCGCCGGACCGGCCATCGACCCGCCCGAGGGCGCCGCCGAGCGGCGGGTCGCGTCCGCGTTCGCCGCTGCTCTCGGCCTGTCGGGCGCCGACGCCGCCGCGACGATCGACCGCCACGCCGACTTCTTCGGGGCGCTCGGCGGTACGTCGCTCACGGCCGTCGCGGCGGTCCTCGCGCTGCGCGACGGCCCGGCGTCGGAGGAGCCGTTGGGCGAGGTGAGCGTGCGCGACGTGAACGCGGCGCCGAGCGTGGCGGCGCTCGCGGCCCGGCTGCGGGCGCGGGGAGCGGAACCCTTCGCTGGGGCGACGACGTTCGCCGGGACAACCACCGTCGCCAGGGCCGCCGGTGTGACCGCGCCGAACATCCTTTCTGAGTTCTCGCCCCGCGCATCGCACCGTGCTTGGTCCCGCGCATCGCCCCGCGCATCGCAGCGTGCATCGCGGCCTGGCCTGTTCACCGCGCTGCAGCTCATCTGGCTGGCGGCGGAGGTGTGGGTGGCCGGCGCCGCGGCGCTGGGCGTCGTGTTCGTGGCGGGATCGTGGTGGTTCCGTTGGCTCGGCCCCACGGCCGGCGTGATCGCCCTGCCGCTCTTCGGGGCCGCGATCCGGGTTGCGTGGCTGCCCGTGTCGATCGCCTGGGCGGCGGTCGTCAAACGCGCCGTGATCGGCCGCTATGCTCCAGGGCGGCATCCGCTGTGGGGCGCCTTTCACCTGCGCTACTGGCTGGCGTCGCGCGCCGCCCGCGCGATCCCGTGGGCGTTGATCGCCAGCACGGAGTGGAGCGCCGTCGCGCTGCGCGTCCTCGGTGCCCGCGTCGGCCCTCGGGTGCACGTCCATCGCGGCGTCGACCTCAGCGGCGCGGCGTGGGATCTGCTGTCCCTGGACGACGACGTCACGCTGAACCAGGACAGCGCGGTCCAGACGGTGGAGTTCGAGGCCGGCGCGATCGTAGTCGATGCCGTGTCGCTGGGCGCGGGCGCGACGCTCGAGGTGCGCGCCGGTGTCGGCCCGGGCGGCTCGATCGGCCGCGGCGGCCGGCTGACCGCGCTCTCACGGCTCGGGGACGGCGCGGCCGTGCCCGCCGGCGAGGTCTGGGACGGCGTGCCGGCGCGGGCCGCGGGCCGCAACGCCGATCTACCCGTCGCCGCGGGGCGCGCGCTCGACCCGCGCGTCCACGCAGTCCTCGCCGTCGCGCTGCGCGTACTCGGTCCCGCCGTGGCCGCGCTGCCGGCGTTCGCGCTGGCTGCGGCGCTTTTGCGAGTCGTCCGCATCGACGGAACTGTGATCCAGAGCTGGCTGCGGGCACCGTCCATGTCGGTCGGGCACGCCGCGGCCGGCGCCGCCGCGTTGGCTGTACTGTCCGCGTTCGGCCTGGCGGCCGGGCTGGCCGTCGAGGCCGCGATGATGCGGTGCGCCGGGCGCGTACGGCCCGGCGTGATCGATCGCCGGAGCCTCGCGCATCTACGGCTGCAGTGGAAGACCGGCCTGGTCACAACCGCCGGCACGTGGCTGTCCGGCTCGATGCTCTGGCCGATCTGGCTGCGGAGCGCGGGCATGCGCGTCGGCAGGAACGCGGAGGTCAGCACGATCATCGACACCGTGCCCGAGCTCGTGGCGATCGGCGCGGGCTCGTTCCTGGCGGACGGCGTCTTTCTGGCCGGCCCCCGCATCGACCGCGGCGCTGTCGTCATCGCCGAAACAGCGCTCGGCGAGGACACGTTCGTGGGCAACCACGCCGTCATCCCGGCCGGGGCGCGCTATCCGGATGGTCTCTTCGTCGGCGTCGCCACGGTGGCGGATGCATCGATCGCCACGCCGGGCTCCGCGTGGTTCGGCCACCCGCCGTTCGCTCTGCCGCGCCGCGCCGTCGTCCACGCCGATCGGCGCCTCACGCACGCGCCGGACGCGCTGCGCTGGGCGACGCGCGCCTTCTGGGAGAGCCTTCGCCTCGCTCTGCCCGCGTGGCCGGTCGCAGTCCTCGCCGGCTGGGCGACGGTGATCGCGGCGGCCGCGGCACGGTTCGGCGCACTGGCCGCGATCGCGTGGGCGGCGCCGGTCGCGACGGTTGCGGCGGCGGTTGTGCTGATCGGGTCCGTCGTGGCGTTGAAGTGGGCGCTGCTCGGTCGGGTGAAGCCGGGGCAGCACGCGTTTTGGTCCTGTTGGTGCGGTCGGTGGGACTTCCTGTACATGGCGTGGGGGATCTGGACCGGCGGCGTCCTCGGCCGCCTGTCCGGCACGCTGCTCCTGAACGCGGTCCTGCGCCTGTTCGGCGCGCGGATCGGCCGGCGCGTCGCCCTCGGCCCCGGCTTCGGGCAAGTCGTGGATCCCGACATGCTTACCTTCGGGGACGACGCCGTGGTGTTCGGCCAGTTCCAGGCGCACACGTTCGAGGACCGCATCCTGAAGATCGGCCCCGTCGACATCGGCCCCGGCGCCGCCGTCGGCGAGAACGCCGTGCTGTTCTATGGCGCGCAGATCGGCGCCGGGGCTCGGGTCGGCCCCCATTCGGTGGTCATGAAGGGCGATGCGCTCCAGGCGAACCGGTCGTACGAGGGGTGCCCGACGCGGCTGGCCGCGCCAGGCGCTTCGATCACGGGCAGCCCGTAAGCCGCCCCGCGATCCGCCGATAGATCGCCGCCAGGTCGTCGCCGTTCGGCGTCTCGAAGTAGCGCGATGGATCACCCGCCGCCGCCTCGAGCAACGCGCGGTCGACGTCCGTCGGTGCGCCGAGGCCGATCGTGAAGATCGTTGTGCCGGCGTCCTTGGCCCGCTGCGCCCGATCGAGGACCGTCTCGTCGGTGGTGCGGCCCGGATCTGCCGGCACGCCGTTCCCTTGGCCGTCCGTGAGGACGATCATCGCCGGCAGGTTGCCCGGCCCTCGGACGCCGGCCTCCAGCGCCGCCTGGCCCTGCACGAACGCTAGGTCCAGCCGCGTGCCGCGGTTCAGGTGGGTCGCCAGGTCGAGCAGCGCCGCCTCCGCGGCCGCCGCGTCGTTCGTGAGGCCGACGGATGTCCAGCTCTCGCCGTTGAAGCCGCTGACCGCGACCTGATCGTGGCGGCCCATCGCGTCCGGTGCGAGCCGCATCTGGCCGATGAACGAGCGCGCCGCGGCCAGGGCCGCATCGAGCTTGGTGGTCCCGCCGCCGGTCGAGCGGCTCATCGACGTCGACATGTCGATCACGAGCGAGACGTCGGTGTATTGGGTGGTGGGGATGCACGCCGTCGGCGTCGGCGTCGCGGTCGGGGGTGGGCTCGTCGGCGTAGCGGTCGACGTCGGCGCGTCGGTCGGTAAGCGGGGCGTGGCGGTCTGGGCCGGGTCGCAGATCCGCCGCTGCACGGCGATGCCGCGGTAGATCGCGGCCAGGTCCTCCGGGCGCGGTGCCTCGTGGAACATGGACGGATCGGAGGCGCAGGCCTCCAGCAGCCCGAGGTTGACGTCGGTCGCTCCGCCGAGACCGATCGTATAGACGCGCGTGCCGCGGGCTTTCGCAGCGTCCGCCGCTTGGCGGACGGCGTCCTCCTGGCGCGCGCTGCCGGGGTACGGGCTGCCCGGGCCGTACGGGACGCGGTTCGGCAGCCCGTCCGTCAGCACGACCATCACGGCGCGGTTCGCGGCGCGGCGGTTCGGTCCGTCCATTACCGCCGCGCCCCCGCGGAACGCCAGGTCGAGACGGGTTCCCTCGGCGGTCGTGACGCTCAGCCGGTCGAGCGCGGCGTTCGCGGCGTTCTCATCGTCCGTCAGCGCCAGCTCCGTCCAGACGGTGTCGTTGAAGCCGACGATCCCGATCTGGTCGCTGCGGCCGGCCGCGTCCGGCGTCAGATCGAGCAGCCGCACGAACTCGCGCGCCGCGCCGATCGCCGCGTCGTTCTTCGTCACGACGCTCGGCTCGATCGGGCGCAACATCGACGTCGATCGGTCGAGCACGAGCACGACGTCGACGGTCGTCGCGTCGAGGCGGCAGGCGGGGGACTTGACGGTGTAGGGCAGGTAGGCACGCAGCTCGGACGTGAACGGAACGGCGGCGCGAACGACGGCAGGGTTAGCGGAGGTGCCACCGGCGGCAAACGCATGGCCGGACCGCGGCGCGGGGTGCGCGACGATCATGGCTACGGTCGCCACCGTTGCTACGGTAGCCACAGCCGCTACGGTCGCCACTGCCGCCCGGAGGACCGCTCCACCCGTGGCCCGCGCAAGCGATGCGCGAGCGAGCGGGCGCTCTGGCGGGGTCGAGATGCGCGGGGCGAGCGGATGTCCCATGTGAAACTCCT
>JBDTSC010000331.1:0-4462 GCA_039931375.1 Ardenticatenales bacterium | reverse complement strand
TCCTGGCCATGCCGAGCCGCTACGAGGGCTTCGGCCTGCCGGCGCTCGAGGCGATGGCCTGCGGCACGCCCGTCGTCGTCAGCGCCGCCGGCAGCTTGCCCGAGGTGGTGGGCGGTGCGGGCCTCGCCGTCGGGCCGGACGACGTCGAGGGCTGGGCGGCGGCGCTGCACGCGGTGCTGACGGACGCCCCACGGCGCGCGGCGATGGCCGCCCGCGGTCGTGAGGAGTCCGGGCGCTTCACGTGGGACCGGACGGCCGCGCAGACCGTCGACGTCTACCGCGCGGCGCTGGCCGCTCAGCCAAGCCCCGGCCGCACGATCCGCCCGACGGATCGCGTCGTCGTCGGGCCCGGAAGCGACGGCCGATGACGACCGCCAAGACACCGCCAACCGCCCGCAACGCCCCGACCGCGCCGACTGGGTCGACCGCGCCGATTCCGCCCACCGTTCCGCCCACCATTCCGCCCCGCTCGCCCCGCCCGTGGCTGCGCCGCCGCCTCATCCTGCCGATCGCCGACCTCGCGGCGGTCTGCCTGGGCTGGTATCTGGCTTATGTCATCCGCTACACCCTTGAGGTCGGCGGCGACATCGACGCCTTCAACCGCCTGGCGTGGGCGGTGTACCGGCCGTGGGGGTTCGTCCTCGCGGCGCTGGTCGTCGTGCTGTGCGCGCTCGAGGGGCTGTACACCCGGCGCCGCAACGCGCCGTGGTTCGAGGTCGTCTACGAGCAGGCCACGAGCACGATCGTCGGCATCGCGCTGCTGACGATCGTGCTGTACGGCGTGCGGCCGTTGGCCCAGTCACGCCTCATGCTGCCGTACGCGGCGGGCACGTGCGTCGTCGTGCTGGCCCTCGTGCGGGTCGCGGACGGCGCGTGGCAGCGGTGGCGCCGGCGGCGCGGCATCGGCGTGCTGCGCACGATCATCGTCGGGGCGGGCGAGGCGGGGCGGGCGGTCATGCGCAACCTGTTGGCGCGCCCCGACCTGGGCTACGACGTGATCGGCTTCCTGGACGATCATCCGGACAAACGGGAGAAGGCGATCGGCCGCTGGGCGCCGCTCGGCTCCACGCGGCAGCTTGGGCGGCTCCTGAAGGAGGGCGGCATCGATCTGGTGATCATCGCCCTGCCGTGGACCGCCCGCGAGCGGATCGCCAACATGGTGACGGACTGCGAGGCGCGCGACGTGAGCGTGCGGATCGTCCCCGACCTCTTCCAGCTGAGCCTGAACCGCGTCGACAGCCACGCGCTGGGCGGCGTGCCGCTCCTGGCCGTGCGCCAGCCGGTGATCCAGGGCTGGCGGCTGCGGCTCAAGCGGGCGATCGACATCGTCGTGGCGGCGGCGGCGCTGACGGTGACATCGCCGCTGCTCGGGCTCACGGCGCTGGCGATCCGATTGGAGGGCGCCGGCCCGATCCTGTTCCGCCAGACCCGCGTCGGCCGCCACGGGCAGGCGTTCACGTTCTTCAAGTTCCGGTCGATGGTGCCCGGCGCCGAGGAGGTGCTGCCGGACCTGCAGGCGCACAACGAAGCGGCCGGGCCGATCTTCAAGATGCGCGCCGACCCGCGCGTGACGGGCGTCGGCCGCTGGATCCGCCGGCTGTCGATCGACGAGCTGCCGCAGCTCTGGAACGTGCTGCGGGGCGACATGAGCCTTGTGGGCCCGCGCCCGCCGATCCCGGCCGAGGTCGAGGACTACCAGCCGTGGCACCACCGGCGGCTGGACGTGGCGCCGGGCATGACCGGGTTGTGGCAGGTCAGCGGGCGCAGCAAGCTCACGTTTGATGAGATGGTCATGCTCGATCTGTTCTACGCCGAGAACTGGTCGTTGATGCTCGATCTGCGGATCCTGCTGCGCACCGTACCGACCGTGCTGCTGGGGACCGGCGCGTACTGAGTACAATGCGTACCGAGTACAATTCGGGCAATCGACCGGATCGGATCGCAGCAGGAGCGATGAGCCTATATGCCAACCTACGAATATACGTGCGATGCCTGCAAAGCAGAGTTCGAGCGCGTCCAACGGTTCGCCGACGACCCCATCCGCGAGTGCCCCGTCTGCGGCGCGCAGAAGGCGCGGCGCCGCATCTCGGCCGCCGGCATCGTCTTCAAGGGCAGCGGCTGGTACGTCCACGACAGCAAGCGCAAGACGGCCGGCAAGTCGGCGTCTGCGTCCGGGTCCGCGTCCAAGGACGGTGAGGGCGACAAGGCGGCGGCCACCACGGACGGCGGCTCGTCCGGCGCCGAGTCGGCCGCCGCGAAGTCGTCCGACAGCGCCTCGGCGACCTCCGACACGGCCTCGTCGTCCGGCGGTTCCGCGCCGGCTCCGTCCGGGGCGCCCTCCGGCGCTTCGACCGGCGGCGCTACATCTGGAACGAGCTCTCCCAAGGCACAATCCGCGCCGTGAAGTCCGTCACGTGCTCTTCGAGCTTCTCGCGGAGCGTGCCCCAGCCCTCGGACGCCAGCGCCTGCTTGATCACCTCGACGTCTTCGGCCACCCACCCGACGACGACCTGCGGACCTTCGCCGTACATCGTGAACCACGAGTCGACCGGGTGGAGGCCGAAGGCCATCAACCCTGGGACGAACTCTTTGGCGTGAAAGGCCACGTAGGCCTGCTCCTGACCGCGAACGATGTTCCAGGTCATGAGGAGCTTGGAGAACCGCATGCGCCGCTCCAAACGGACTGGGTTGGGACGGTCGATTATACGCGCCCATGAACGGCGCCTCTAACCTGCGCCGCCGCCGCGCGGTTCTGATCCCAGATCGGCGACATGCCGAGCGGCGCCGACGTCGTCGCGCGCACCCGAAGGATTCCCATCATGGCCCGTCGAAGCCTCCGCCGCGCCCGATCCATCGGGGCCGAAACCCGCTCCGTGGCCGCGCCTGCCTGCGCCATCGCCGTCGTCCTGGCCGTAGCCATCGCCGCCGCCCGCGGTTCGGCCGCGCCGGCGCGGGCGCAAGGCGACGGGCCGCGCTTCGAGGGCATCACGGTGCTGGCGGACGGCCACCACGCCTTCGCGCGCCTGGCCGGCCGCGATGAGAGCGCCCCGCCGCTGTGGGTCGAGGCGGCGATCCTCCCGCCCGTGATCGACTCCCTGATCGACTGCGCGCCGCCCGCCTGCGACCCGGATGCCCCGCGCGCGACCGCCCACGCCCAAACCGTGCCCGACGGCAGCCTCGAGTTCACGTTCGTCACCGCCGGCCCGTTCCAGCGCCGTCCGGTCCGCTTCGCGCCCGGCGACCGCCTCCGCCTGCGGGCACTCGGCGAGAGAGTCGAAGCCGTCACGACCGTCGCACCTCTCGTCGTCGCCCCCGTCGACGCGGCCGCGGACCGCCTGTCCGGCACCGGCCCGGCCGGCGCCCGCCTGTCGATCACCGCCAACCGCCCCGACGGCGCGTTCGCGTTCAGCCAGGCGACGGTCGATGCCGACGGCCGCTGGTCGGCCGACCTGGCCGGCACGCTCGACCTCGTCCCCGGCGCGTTCGGCGCGGTGAGCACGATCGTCGACGGGACGACGACGCAGGCGTCGTGGAGCGTGCCGCGGGCGTTCGTGCGGCTGGGGGATCCGGTGATCGACGTGTACGCGCGCAGCGGCGACGGCGCGGACGTGTACCAGTCGTGCGCAGGCAACGGGACCGAGAACGACCACCTCGGCCGAGCGGTCGTGTGGCGCGGCGCCAGCGAGGCGACGCCACTCCTGCTGCGCGATCGTTCCGGCGCTCTTGCCGCGCCCGGCGCCCTCAACTGCTACGAGCTGACGTTCGCGATCGGGGGCTTGCCCCAACCCGTGCCCGTCGCGCTGGACAACGACGTCGAGATCGACACCGTGGCGGACGAGGTGCGCTCGAAGGGCTCATGGCCGGCCGGTCGCTACCGCGTCGAGGCGGGAGGCGTGACACGGGTCGTCGAGGTGACCGCGCTGTCGAGTACCCTTTCCGTTCCGCTCGACGGCGTCGTCGACCTGACCTCGACCCTGCCGGTCGACGTGGCGACCGCCGACGACACCGCGACGATCGGTTGGTCGCTGCGCGCCTATCCGTTGTCCATCGACGACATCGACCCGACCATCGTGCGGGTCAGGGGGCGCGGGACGGCCGGCCGCTACGTCGTGGTGACGATCGGAGACGACGATCACGCATCCGGCGCAGCCGTGATCGGACCGGACGGGACATTCGATGCGACCGTTAGGTACGCAGCATCCCGTGCGCCCGTGCCGCTCGACGACGCCACGGTTATCCAGGTCAGCGACGTCGTCGAACCCCGCTTGGGCCCGGGCGATGTTCCGCAACCCGTTCCTGAGACCGTGACCTTCGTCGCCGCCCCGCTCCACGCCCGCGCCCTCGCCAACCGCGATCTCGTCGAGGGCACGGCGCGGCCGGGCGCCCACATCCAAGTCCGCGCCGGCAGCGAGCGCGATCCCCACATCGTCGACACGCTCGCCGCCGCCTCCAATGGCGAGTG
>JBDTSC010000330.1:0-4488 GCA_039931375.1 Ardenticatenales bacterium | reverse complement strand
CTTGAACGCGCCGGGCTCGCCGGGCGCGGCGCCGGTGAACATCCGGATCCAGGTGATGGTGCGCAAGGACGCGGCGTGCGGCGGCAGCGCGGAGAACACGGCGCGCGTCGAGACGCGGCTGAACAACGCGGTCTGGCCGTCGGCCCCGCAGCCGTTCCCGGGCGTGGATGGCGGTCCGCGCACCCCGACGATCGACCCGTCGCCGGCGAACAACGTCGCCAGCGCGCAGACGAAGATCGAGTGCCCGTCGGTGCAGGTGATCAAGACGGTATCGTTCGACGGGACGTGCCCGGGGGTGAAGATCAACCCGGGCGTGTTCAACCAGACGGGCAAGGCCGTGACCTTCTGCTTCGAGGTGACGAACACGGGCACGACGTACCTGGACGATATCTTCCTGTCCGACACGCTCACGCGGCGCTCGGCGGGCGCGGTTGTGATCTTCACGGACACGATCAAGTTTGGCGCGGACCCGAAGCAGCCGGTCAAGCCCGGCGAGACGGTCAAGCGCAGCGTCGAAGTGTCACAGCTGCTCCGGGACTGGGACTGCGGCGTCGTCGACGACACCGTGACCGTGACCGCGAACTCGGTGAACTCGGGCCGGACGGACCTGCCGTGCGTGCCGAACGTTACGGACAGCGACACGGCCCGGATCAACGTGGCGTGCGCGGGCGTGGACTGGCGGCTGCAGCTGCCGATCCTGGCGAACGAGGGCTGCTCGGCGACGGTGGAGGTGCAGAACGTCGGGTCCCATGAGACAAAGGCGATGATGGTCGTGTGGGGCCAGCCGGGTGCGTGCCCGCCGCAGGCCGCGGGTCCGCTCAAGATCGAGTGCACCGGCCTCATCGCGCCGGGCTCCAGCTGGCACCTGCGCGGGGACCAGATGCCGGCCGGCGCGAACAGCGCGATCGTGTACTCGCTCTCGACGAACATCGTGACGGACTACCGTGGCCAGAAGCTGCGGTTCGCGGACCTGGCGTGCAACTCGCTCTTCTCGCTGGTCGTCGGCAGCCATGACGAGTGGCTGCGGTTCGACACGGCATATCGGACGCAGGACGTCTACTACGGCCCGATCCAGCAGTCCGGCGCCCAGTTCACGTTGGACTTCAAGGCGAACCAGGGCGAGCCGATCGCGGCGGTCGTGAACCGCGGCTGTCCGGACGTTGGCGATCCGAACGTGACCAGCTGGGCGGCGTACACGAGCGTGTCGAGCGACCAAGAGGGTGCGCGCGACCCGACGTTTGGCGGCTACACGTACTACACGCCGCTGTTGTTCGCGGCCAAGGGCGGCCTGAACAGCGTGATCCACATCCACAACTCCGGCGACGAGTGCAGCTCGATCGAGCTGTGGTACCGGACGCAGGACGTGTGCCTGCGCAACGTGATCGCGGACGTGCTGCAGCTGGCGCCGGGTGAGACGGTCAGCATCGACCCGAACACGGCGATCGGGCCGGACTGGCTGGGCGGCGCGTACATCAGCGCATCGCAGCCGCTGGGCATCGTGGTGGACACGAAGGGTCCGAACATGTTCACGAGCTACAACGGGATTCCGGGCGACGTGAACGAGATCGACTTCTCGACCGGCAACCAGGTGAGCTTCGCGCCGCTGGTGTACTCGGAGTACCAGGGCTGGGACTCGGCGCTGCAGGTGCAGAACCTGTCTGGGACGTACGCCGCCAAGGTCAAGGTGTATTTCCTGGACCGCGGCGGGGACATCATCACGACGCTGGTCGACTGGATCTGCCCGCGCGGCAGCCAGACGTACTTCCTGCCGGTGATCGCGAGCCTGCCGGGCAACTGGGTCGGCAGCGCGCGCGCCGAGAGCCAGGAATGGGTGACGCCGGGCGGACCTCGCAACGATCCGCCGCGGATCGCTACGGTCGTAACGCTGGACAAGTGGTCGGACCCGGCGCGGACGGCGCGCTCGGAGGCGATCGCGTACAACGGCCAGAGCGAGTGCCTGCTGTACGACTGGCAGCTGGGCCACGGCGCGGGCGGGACGCAGAGCGGGTCGGCGGTGTTCGCGGTGCCGGTGTTCGCCAAGAGCAACCGCGGCGTGACGACGGAGTTGGCGATCACGAACCTGGTGCCGAAGCCCGGCTTCACGGACTTCGCGATCTTCATCTACGACCAGAACCATCTGATCGACTACGTGTGCGAGAAGCTGAACGAGAAGCAGGTGGAGTACATCAACCTTGCCACATGGGGCCGGCTGGACCCGGGCTTCTACGGCTCGGCCGTGGTGAGCGCGGTCTTCTGGGAGCACGACGTCTTCGATGATCACGGCCAATTCCAGCGCAACCTGGTGGGCCTGGGGGGCGTCGGGGTCGAGCGGATCGGCACGACGCAGGGCACGGACGTGCCGGGCGACGAGTCGAAGGGCTGGGAGGCGTTCCCGATCTACGACTTCTTCAAGGCGCCGGTCACGCCGTCCTGCCCCGGCGTCCCGCCCGGCTTCACCGGGCGCTGACGCGAGGCGACGCCGACTTTCGTCGGCGACCGAGTCGCGGTTCTGAGATCACCGAGGCCGGGTCGATTCGTCGACCCGGCCTCGGTCGCTGTGGGTCGATGAAGTCGGGCGCGGACCCGTATCCAATGCAGCGCTCATCCGTTACTTTAGTGGCGACTAGAATGCCCTAACGGCGCGCCCATCTGTTGCCATGCAGCACGAGCCGCCAGAATTCCTTTTTCCGCTTGCGTCAAGGAGCACCTGCTGTGATGAGTCAACTCCCTGCAACCGAGGCGATCGCTGCTCGCACCGCCTCGATTCACCGCCGATGGCTGCGTCCGATCGCCTTAATGGCGGTCGCGGTCGTGGTTCTCGCGCTGTCCGCGTCGAGCGGACTCCCGGTCGCGGCCAAGCGGTCCGACGGGGACGCGATGGGCGTGACGCAGGCGCAAACGGCGCGGGTGGTCGATGTCCCGGCTGCGGCGGCCGTGGTCCAGCCGACGTCCTACAACGGACAGGGTGTTTCGAATCAGAATCACGGCCCCTCGGCCGGCGACGCCGCGTCGGGCGCCGCGAGCGAGGCCGCATCGGCAGACTCCGTGCCGGCAAGCTCCGCCGTGACGCTGGCGGTGCCGCTCGGCGGCCAGCGCGTCGCGCAGGTGAACTACCCGGACTGCCCGTTGAACTTATTCGGCCCAACGTTCCCGTTGCTGACGCCGGGCAACCACATCTTCAACACGGACGCCCTGACGATCGACGGCAACGTGAGCCCAGGCGCCTTCGCCAGCGGCGGCTTGGCGATCTTCCCGTTCGCGACGATCACGGTCCCGGCCGGCGTGACGATCCAGGGCGTCGGCAGCCGGCCGCTCGCGCTGTTGGCGCAAGGTCCGATCGTGATCAGCGGCACCGTTCATGTCAACGGCTCGAACGCGACCCCGACCGCTCCGGGCTGCCAGGCGCGCACGCCCTCCCCGGGCGGCGCGGGCGGCGGTGACGGCGGCCTCGGCACCATCGCCAACCCAGGCGCCGGCAACAGCGGCAGCGGCCCCGGTGGCGGCGGCGCGGGCCCAGCAAGTACAGCAGGGGCCGGCGGCGGCGGCTTCGGTGGCAACGGCGGCGCGGGTGGCAGCGGCGGCGGCGCGGGTGGCGCCGCGTATGGCAACCTGTCCGCCCAGCTCCAGGGCGGTAGCGGCGGCGGCGGCGCCGGCACGAACACCGGCGACGGCTGCCAGGGCGCGTCCGGCGGTGGCGGCGGCGGCGCGCTCCTTCTCTCGAGCGCGACCACGATCAACATCGGCGCGGGCGCCGTCGTCTCGGCCAACGGCGGGAACGGCGCGTTGAGCGACACAGGCGCCAGCGGCGCCGGCAGCGGCGGCGGCGTGACGCTGATCGGCCAGCAGGTTACGAACGTCGGCGGCTCGATCCAGGCCATCGGCGGCGTGGGCGGCAACGGCGGATGCTGTGGCGGCGGCGGCAGCGGCGGCGGCGGGCGGATCCACATTTCGGCCTTCACGATCACGGCCGGCACAACCGTCGTGGCCGGCGGCGTCGCGTCCTCCGGCAACGGTGGCGGCGCGGGGGGCGCGGTCGGTGTGATCACGCAGGACCCGAGCGGGCTGCTGTATCAATGCCGTGGTGACCTCTCGATTACGAAGGCATGCTACGCGCGCCCGATCGCCGGCTCGCCGACGCAGGATCCGGATGTGGTGATCGCCGGCCAGCAGTGGATCTGCGACATCACGATCGCCCACAATGCATTCCAAGGGGAGGGCCAGGCGAACCTGGCTGGCGGCGCAAAGGCTGCATCGGCCGCCGAGGCACTCAGCCCCGAGTCGACGGCACAGTTCCCGGGCATCTACCTCATCGACCTCAACCTTACGGACACGTTCCCGGCTGGCATCACGTACGTGGCGAATACGGTTGCGGAAGTGGACGGCAGCGTTGGCGTGCCTGCGACATGCACGGCGCCGCCGCTGAACGGACCGAATACGATCAACTGCAGCGGCATCGACGTGCCGTTCGGGCGCAGCGCCAAGTTCCAG
>JBDTSC010000329.1:0-4504 GCA_039931375.1 Ardenticatenales bacterium | reverse complement strand
GGCGTGACGGCGGGCGCGGAGTTCGCGTCCGAGGTGGCGGTGCGGGTGACCAGCGGCGAACCGCTGGACGGGGTGGTCGCGTGCGACAAGTGGGACAACGACACGCACGTCCTTCGCGACGGCGGCGTCGCCGGTGCGCGCGTGTGGTGGCAGATGGCGGACGGCGATGCCGAGGCGATGGCCGCGGACGCCGTCGTCATCGAGTACGCGACGGGCCGCTGGGGACGCGGGCGCGCGGCGGGCGACGGCGTGGGGCGAGGGTGGTACGTCCAGTCGACCGCCTCGTGCGCGGACCCGAGCGCGGTCGACCCGCCGGGCTGGGTGCTGGCGGGCGATGTCGACTTTCTCAACGCGGGCCGGCGCGCCGTCGACGCGACCGACATCAACATGGTCCGCGCGCGCTTCCTCGAACCGCTGCCGCCGGGGATCGAGGTCTGGCTCGAGGTGCTGTTGGTGGCCGGGCCGAACCGCGCGGGTACGTGGCTGATGAACTACGGCGCGGCGGCGTGGGGCGACGGCAGCCAGCAGTGGCGAACCGAGGCGTGCGATGGCGCGGCGGGCAACGGGTCGCTGCGCCATTGCCCCGAGCCAACGGCCGGCACCCGCGGCCGGCCAGGTCCCCTCGGCGACATGCTCGTCCACGTCGGGGTGCCGCTGTGGATCACCAAGCACAACGATCCGATCGTCCCCGGCGGCAGCCCGATCGTCGACGCCGGGCAGACGACGGCGTTCACGCTTGAGGTTGCGGCGCTGCCGCGGCCGGACGATCCCCCGCCGCCCGCGTATCCGCCCAGCGCCTACGCGGCCGGGGTCGTGGTCACCGACACACTGCCGCGAGACATGGCCTACGTGCCGGGTTCGGCGACGATCGCCAGCGAAGACATCGACGGCGACGGCGTGCTCGGGCCGGGCGAAGATCGGAACGGCAACGGCCGGATCGACGCCGACGTGCCGTTCGAGCCGATCGTGGGTCCCGGCCTGTACAGCGGAGAGACGGCGCTCAGTTGGCCCCTCGGCGACCTGCCGTATCGTCGACGCGCGCCGACCATCCGCTTCGAGGGCCGCGTGTCGCGCTTGGTGCGGGCCGGCACATCGCTGACGAACTGGGCCGCGGTAGCGGAGGCGGACGGCCCGCCGACGGTGTGCCGGACGGTCAGCGAATTTGACCGCCCAGTACCCTTTCAGCTCAACGATCGATCGTCGTCGATCGAGGGCACGGTGAACGGCCGCTGCGCCTGGGCGCACGTCATCGTCGCGAACAGCGCCGCGGCGCAGGTGGAGAAGGTGGCGCAGCGCGCGACCGTTCTGGCCGGCGAGCCCATGGTGTTCCGGCTGTCGTTCGCCAACCTGTCCACGCGGCCCGTGGAGTGGTTCGATGCCGTCGACATCCTGCCCAGGCTGGGCGAGCCGCGCGATCCGGAGTCGCGGATCACCGGCGGGTTCACCGATGTGCAGGTTGGCGGTCTGCCGGGCTGGCCGCCGATCGAGGTGTGGGCGTCCGCGGCGGATCCGGACGCGCTGGACATCGCGGACGGCGGTCCGCGCGACGGCCTCGTCGATCCGGTCGCGGCTTGGGGCGACGGCACGGGCAACGGCGGCGTTGGCATCGGCGGCGCGGCGTGGCCGTGCCTGCTCGCCGACGTCGGCGCACGGCGGTGCAACGCGATCAGTTCGCTATCGGCTGTCACGGCCCTACGCATCTGGGGCAAGGATCCCGATCCCCGGCGGTCCGGCGGGCTGGGCGAGAGCCTACTGACGCTGGATTCGCTGCCGCGATACGTCGACGTCCTTCTCGCCGCGCCCGGCTCCGCGCCCGGCGACATCGCCCACAACGCCTGGGGCGGTCGCTTCGAGGGCCTGCCGCTGCCTGTCTTCGACGATGCCGTGATCCGCGTGCACGCGCCCGCCACCGCCACGCCGAGCGCGACGACGACGCCGATCGGTACGGCCACCGACACGCCGTCGCCGCCGTCCGCAACCGCCTCGACTACGGTAACGCCCGCGTCGACAGCGCCCGCATCGTCGACATCGACACAGACATCGAGCGCGACGGAGACGCCCTCCACGGTGGCGACGGCGACGGCCACGGTCTTATCGCCCCACCGCATCTATCTACCGATGTCGCTGCGGCTGCCGTGTTCGCGCTGGCCGGTCGACGCCGTGCTGGTGATCGACCTGTCGACGAGCATGCGGCGGCCGGCCGGGGACGGCGGGACGAAGCTCGATGCGGTATTGCGCGCGGCGCGGGCGTTCCTGGACCGCTTCGCGCCGGACGTCGCTGGCGGCCACGTCGCCGTCGTCGCGTTCAACGTGCGTGCCTGGACCGTCCAGCCGCTCACGGGCGACCGGGGGCGATTGGACTCAGCTCTGGCATCCCTGCCGACTTCGGTCGAGGAGGGCACGCGCCTCGACCTCGGCCTGCTGGAGGGCACGGCCGCGCTCGGCGACGGTGGCCAACGTCGTGTGCGCGCGATGGTCTTCCTCACCGACGGCCTGCCCAACTGGGTGCCGACGCCGGAAGGGGGCGGACGTCAGGAGGACACCGTCCTGGCCGCGGCCGCCGCAGCGCACGCCCGCGGCGTGACGATCCACACCGTCGGCTACGGCCGGCCGGACGCGGCGGATCCCGCCGACCGCATCGCGCCGGAGCTGCTGCGGGCGATCGCCGGCTCCGCTGCGGGGTACCACGAGACGGACGACGCGGGCGAGTTGGCGTCGGTGTTCGAGGGCATCGCGGCCGGGCTCGGCTGCGCCGAGACCGCGGGCTGGCCGGCGCCCGGCGAACGACTCCGGGCGTCGAAGGCGCCGCGCGAGTAGGTCCTGCAACGCATCGGCGGCGGCGCCGAGCGTCGGCTGAGCGGCGGGCGCGCGGCGGCGAGGCACCGGCGCATATGGCGCGACAGCGGCTACGCTGAGCGCGGCTCGCCACGTCGGCAGTGCCTTCAACCAGGGAGCCAAGCGCCCATGGCCACGCTCATCCAGGCGATCAACGCCTACCGCCCTCGCGTCCGCACGTCGCGCACGCTCGACCTGGAGGAGGTCGTCGAGCGCCACAGCCGCGGCTCGCTCGTGACGGCGCCGGTCGCGCGGCTCGTCGTGGCCGAGCTGTGCGCCGGCTTGGCGGAGTGTCTCGAATACGGGGAGGCCATCCGGCTGCCTGGGATCGGCGTGTTCCGACCGGAGGTCCGGCTGGACGGGACGCTACGGCCGCGCGTCGTGTTCGAGGCCGCGCTGCGCCGGCGTCTTGCCGCGGCGCGGCGCGGGCGCGGCGGCGGGACGGGCGTCGTCGGCGCGGGGCTGGACGTGGCGGCGGTGCGGGCGCGGTGGGATGCGGAGCATCCTGGGGATCCCGTGGTGGGGTGATTTGGGCGTGATGGGTGGACGGTATGGGAGGTGGAAGCGGAGGTGGTGGGAGGTGCAGGGGACGGCATCGGAAGCGCGGGGATCAGGCGGATCGGGGGCTGGGATGAGGCGGATCGGAGGGGCGATCAGGCGGATCGGCCGGCGCCTCCTCGGGGCGGGTCATCGACCAGCTCGCGCCTCGTGCTCGACAATGTACCCGTATACGCTCTCGTAGACCGCCTGGTAGGGCGGAATGCCCCGCTCATCCGGAGTGGGAAGCACGCCCATCACACCGGATTCGTCACGTAGCGGCGGATCAGTGACGAGCGAGGTCTCGTTCACAATGTTCGGGGCGGACGAGCTGTCCGTCATGAACACCCAGCCGGGTCCGACATCGGAGTTCTGAAACTCGTACACCAGCCCGGTGCCGGCTTGGAGAGAGTTGGGATCGTCATCCCAACCATTCAACGGAACTTCTTCCTTGTCGAACGGCGCCGCTCGATCGCGCCAGCCGAGCCGGTCGATGATCTCGTTGCTCGTGGCGTCTAGGACGTACAGCAGATGCCCGTGCTCCAGCACGCCGTACAGCAGCGCGAAGGCGTCGTTGCCGTCGGGATTCGACGGGGATCCCGGGGCGATCACGGTATCCAAATACGGCTTCGTGACGATCAGGCCGCGCAGGTTCGGCTGCGCGTCGGGGAGGAACGTGGCAGCGACCATCGCGCGCGAGATCGTCTGGTCGAAGGACACGTTCCGATCGTACTCGCCAGGGATGTCGCCGAGGCCGAAGACCCGAACGAGGTCAGGATCCGGCGTCGGCGACGGGTCGGGTGTTGGCCAGAGGGTCGGGGACGCATCGTCCGGACCTGAGACCGGACCGCCGGCCTCCAGCACGTGCCGTTGCCCGCACCCCACCAGGCCCGTCAGCGCAACCCCGATCGACGCGACCGCCAGCGCGTGAAAGCCGAACCGCGTCATCGTTGCATGCCTCCTTGGTGGTTCGGCGCGCGTACGCACGCGCATGCCCGCTCGGTGCTCCTTGCCGCGCCTACGCGGATGGCCACCCTGAACTCTATCGCACCGCCATCGGCAACCACAATAGCACGATTGCCGCGCCCGGCGGCGTCCCTGGCGTCCCTGGGGTCGCCGTCCTCGCATCCCG
>JBDTSC010000328.1:0-4505 GCA_039931375.1 Ardenticatenales bacterium | reverse complement strand
CGAACGCTCGTGCCGCTTGAACGCCTCAGGTGACCGAAGTTATGACCAAGGCCCATGGGGATCGAACCACGACCCGCCCCTCACCACCCGTGGCCGGTCATTCGTAACATCGCGATTGTTCCCGCCTTCGTACTCGCTCAACGTCCACTCCCATATGTTCCCTGACATATCGTGAAGTGGCAGATGGCCGAGACCCTTGACCGCCCCATGCGGGTACATGCCAACGGCCGTTGTCTGTCCGACCCGAAATGGGCCCTCCTTATTCAAATGTTCATCGATGTTGGCGCGCCCACTTTCGAAGTCCTTTCCCCACGGGTAACGGTTGAACGTGTTGCCCCCTGTAGCTGCCTGTTGCCACTCCGCCTCCGTAGGCAGCCGAATCTCGAAGCCCGGCGATAGCCCTTCCCGCATTCGCGCCGTCAACCACCGGCAGAAGGCCATCGCGTCGTACCATGATATGCCCTCGGCCGGATGATTACCGATCGGCCACCGCTGCTCGCCCGGCTCGGCCTGGCGAGCCGCCAGCTTCGGCGCCATCGTCCACCACCGCTCATCGTCGTAGCCACCGGGCGTGTCCAGGAACGCCTTGTACTGCGCGTACGTCACCGGGAACTGGGCGATCTTGAACGGCGCCACCGTCCTCTCGCCGATGCCTCCCTCGATGACCACCGTCCCGCCGGGCACCGCGCACCACACGATGTCCGGCAGGCCCGCGGCGTTGAGGCCGATGCCGGGGCGATCGTCGGCGTTCAGGCGGCCGAGCACGCGGTAGGCGGCCGCGCGGCCGTGCGGGTGCGGCTCGTCGAGCTTCGCGCGGGCGCTGGCGATGAGCGCCGCGCGCGTCGCGTCTTCCAGGTCTGACTTGTGCGTCGGGTCATCCTCGTCGGCCTCGATCGTCAGCCCTTCGCCGTTCTTGGCGATGACGTCCAGCGCCACCTCCGGGCTCACCGGCGCCAGCCAGCGCGCCACCTTGTTGGGTCCGGTGGCGCGGCCGCCGAGCAGCTCGCCCAGGATGACCGTGGTCACGCGCCAGGAGCCGGGATCCCACCAGCCTTCGCCGGCGCGGAAGAATTCGGCCGCGTCCTTGTAATCCTCCATTGCGGTGCGCATGTCGAGCGCCGCGTAGTACTCCTGTAGGAGCTGATGAGCAAAGCCGACGTCCTCGCCTGAACGCACAAGTAGGCCGGCCGCCGTCGCCGTGTCCACGCACCAGCGCGTACCTTCCGCGCCGATCGTGGCAACGATGCTCCCCGCCGCGACCACGGTGCGATCGGCCGCCTGCAGGGCTTTGGCCAGCGCGACCAGCACGGCCCGCAGGTCGTCCGCAACATCCGCCGGCCAAGGCTCGCCGCGCTGCTCGGCGAGCGTGCGCTCGCGCGCTAGCGAACGCTGTATGAACGCGTCGAAGAGCTGAACCCGGTTGCCGGGCAGTTCGCCACCCTCCGCCGCCAGATCGCAAACGACGCTCAACATGTACGGCTCGCGGCACAGCGGGATGAGGGCGCGCTCACCGCGGATCATGCGCTCCCAGGCGCGGCGCCGGGCATCACCCCACTGGCGCACACCGCGCGGCGCCTCGGCGGCGCGGTCCCAGAATGCGTCGGGCGTTCCAGCGGCCACGCACGCCGACCAGTACGCGAGCAGGTCGTCGCTGCCGTCCAGTTGGGCCCACAGCGCGGCGGCTTGTTGCGGGTCGTACGCGAATCGCCGCTCGATGAATGCTTGAATGCGAGGCGGATCGAGCGGGGCCAAAGTCAGCTGCGCGAGCGGGTGCCGTGTCGATCCCAGTTCGTGGAGGTCGTTGCGGTAGTCGTCCTTGCGGCAGGAGACCACGAACGATGGCACTTGACGCAACAGCACGCGGACGTCGTCGACGAGGTCGGCTCCCGCGGGCGCGTCGCTACCGTCCACGGCGCCTAGCGCGCGGCGAGGCATCTCGTTGAGCGCATCGCACATCAGCATCAGCCGTCCAGAGGCGACGAGCGCGTCGAAGTGGTCCCCGAGCTGGCCCATCCGGCTGGCCACAAACGCCCGGAATGACAGCGGAAGGTGGTCGCGGACGCCGCCAAATTCTCGCAGCGGGACCAGCACTGGCACCGGCAAACCGCTCCGATCGGACGGCGCGGCCTGTAGCCAGCGGTCCGCCAGCGTCATGAACGCCTGATGGAGCGTCCACGTCTTGCCGCTGCCGGGCTGGCCGAGCAGCGCGGTGCGCTTGCCGGCAAGAGACGCGAGGCGTTCTGCAACGTCGGACACGGCCGTTCGCGGACCATCTTCGGCGAGCGCATGTTCGCCCGGCATGGCGCCGAGGAGCGCTCCCAAGCGAGCATCAGACCCATGCGTGTCATCGGCGGGGACCACGTCGCGTTCGTCCGACAGGGCGTCCGGCCGTCGGACCGTCGTCGCCTCTCCGCTCAGCGCGACGAACTGGCGGCGGTAGACATCGTACGCCTCTGTCTTGACCTGCAATAGGTACTCGGCGATGAGGTCGTCCACCGGCGCGTCGGGCGGCTGGTAGTCTGGCGGGCTGAGCCGGCCCAGGGTGGCGCCTTCGGCCGCCGTAGGCACACCCTCGCTGGCATCGCCAGCGCGGCCCGGAACGGTGGCCGATGCCGGGGCCGCGGATTGCAATTGTCCGCCGCGCCGAAAGATGCGCGGGAGATGGCGGCTGGCCTCGTCGATGGCGGCGACGTTGATCTCCCCGAGCCGGAAAGACAAGAAAGCATCCTTGTCGAACGCGATGCAGCGGTAGAAACCGGCCGCCATCGCCACTCGCAGCTCGTGCGGCACCACGCCGTGGAAGCCAATGGCCCATTCCACATGTTGCGCGAGCTGCTCCGCCAGCAAGCTTGTCCGATCGCCGCTGGCAAACACACACCAAATCTCGTCTTTTAGGAGGGTGATGAGTTGGGTCACCAGAGACCGGGGCACGGGGACGGCGCCGGTGGCGGCGCGCTCCATCAGCAGCTCGCCGTCTCCATCGGTGGCGCAGGCCAAGTGCACGATATGCGGCTTAAACGCCAGAAGATGGAGGCTGACGTCGTCCCAGCGTACGCCGTGATGCTGCTCAAACACGACGCGCTCGGCCGCAAGATTCTCGTGGAGATGCCCCTCGATCTCGCGCGACTCGTTGCCCCGATTCCTCGACGCGTCGGCACTTGGATCAACCATCAAGTACAGCACCCGCAGGTTCGGCGAGGCCGAAGCGTCGTGGCTCATCGCCCACCATCGCCCGCGCGCGGCGGCAGCAGCAGAGTCGACGCCGCATCCGCGCCGGGGCGCACGAGGAGCAGCGGCACGTCGTAGAGTGCGGGATTGAGGGCGGCCATCTCGTTGCGGCCCAGGTCGAACGCCGTATGCACGGATCGGTGAAAGCCAAGGCCCCGGTAGAAACCAGCTGCAAACCGGATCGCCGCATCGTCTGGCACGGGCCGCCTCATGCCGATGACGAAGTCGATATTCTCGCCGATCGCCCGCGCCTGGCCCTCGGACCAGCACGCGTTCAGCACGACGCAGCGGATGTTGTCCTTCAACGTACCGAACAGCCCGCCGAGCACGTCTGCCGGTGGCACGAACGCCGCGCCGTCGTCCGTCTCGAACACCAGCTCGCCGTCCGCCGTGCCGTGGCCCGCGAAGTGGACGACGTCCGGCTTGTGGCGCAGCAACCGCAAGCTGACGTCTGACCAGCGCACCGCGTGCTGTTGCGGGAGGTCGAACCGGTCGCCGATCCCCGCCTCATGCAGCCGCTCCTCGATCGTCCGCGCCTCCGCGCCCAGGCGCAGTACGTCGGTCTCGCGCGGGTTGGCAGCCAGGAAGAGCACCGTCAGTCGACCGGGCGGTACTGCATCCGGCGACTTCGGCGCGGGCGGTTCGGGCGGATCGGGCGCCGCCGCGACGGTGCCTGAGGCGCCATCGTACGGGGCCAGCAACCGGTCGAGGAACGCGGCCTCGCCCTCGTGGCCGCGCACGGCACGGCGAAGTTCCCGCACCAGCGACACGAGCGCCGGCTGGCCGGTTGCCGCCAGCGTGCCCCAGCGTTGCAGCGCGCGCACCAGGCTCCAACTGAAGTCGTCGGCGGTCGCGGCGGCGAGGTCGAGCTGGCCAACCAGCTCGTCCAGTCCGGCGCGCTCCAGCAGGTTCTGCCGCCCGAGCAGGTTGAGCACGCCGCCGCGCTTGGCGATGAGATCGGCAAGCACCGGTCGATCGGCGTCGGACAGGTGCATATCGGGCATGCGACGTACTTTCCCATGCAACGCCCGCAGCGTCAACAGCTGGCGCTCACGGCGCCTGAAACGGCCACCGATTGACACCGCCCCCGACACGGCCGATCATCCGCCGACGCCACCCTGGAGGAGCCCATGGTCCGCGCCGCCGTCATCATCGGCATCAACAAGACCGGAGGCCTGCCCCAACTCGCCGACGCGGTCGGCGGCGCGCGGCAGGTCGAGGCGTGGGCGTTGGCGCAAGGCATGGCGCGCGAACTTGTCATCGTGCACACGGACGAG
>JBDTSC010000327.1:0-4508 GCA_039931375.1 Ardenticatenales bacterium | reverse complement strand
GCGGCATCGACGTCCCCCGCGGCGAGCCGCTCCACCTCCCCGCGCCGCAGCTTGCCCGCCGCCGTCCGCGGCAGCGCGGCGACGACGACGACCCGCCGCGGTCGTTTGTAGCCCGCCAATCGCCCATCCAGCCAGACGCGCAGCGCCGCGGCGTCCGGCGACGCGGGCGCCTCATCGGTGGGAGCCGAGCCCGGCGACGTCGCCTCCGTTCCGCCAGCCTCGGCACCGCGCGCCGGCTCGACGACAGCGACGACAATCTGCCCCCAGGTTGCGTCCGGCACCCCGACCACACAGCTCGCGCCGATCCCCGGATGCCCGTCCAACACCGCCTCGACCTCGGCCGGGTCGACGTTCTCGCCGCCCGTGACGATCCGCGCGTCCCGACGACCGACGACGCGCAGCCGCCCGGCGGCGTCGAGACGGCCGAGGTCACCGGTGCGCAGCCAGCCGCCGTCGATAGCGCGCGTCGTAGCGGCCGGATCCTCCCAGTAGCCGGCGAAGATCGTTGGGCCGGCGACGAGGATCTCGCCGGCCGCGTCGTCGCCCGCCCTTGCGACCTCGCGGACGCCCGCGCCAGGGTCGACGCGGTCGATCCGCACCAGTACGCCGTCCAGCGGCGGCGCTCCGGCGGACGCGTCGGACGTCCACCCCGGCGCTGTCGTCGCCACCTGGCTCGCGGCCTCCGTCAGGCCGTACGTGATCGCCAGCGGGAACCCGAGCGCGATCGCCTCGGCCACCGGCGCGGCGGCGAGCGGGCCACCGCCAAGCAGGATGGCGCGCAGTGCATGCGGCGCGCGCCGCGCACCGAAGCGCTCGCGCCACGCATCGAGGACGGCCCGCAGCGTGCTCGGCACGAGCGACACGATCGTCACCCCGTCCTCGCCGATCGCCCGCGCCACGTCGTCGGCCGCGAAGCGCGGCAGGACGATCATCGCGGAGCCGTCCCACGCGGCGCGCAGCACGATCGCCAGGCCTCCCACGTGGTGCAGCGGGAGGGCGACGAGCCAGACGTCGTCCGCGCCGTGGCCCAGGCGAGCGCGGGAGCCGAGGAAGTTCGCGTGGTGGTTGCCCCACGTCAGCACGGCGCCCTTGGGCGTCCCGGTCGTGCCCGAGGTGAAGATCACGGCTTGCGGCCGGTCGGGTTCGACGGGCGGGGGCCACGGCGCCGACGATGCGCCAATGTCGGCCGGGGCGAAATCGGCAGCAGACGGCGCGTCGCCGACGGGAGGGACACCCTGCGCCGCGCCGCCCTGCGCTGCCTCGCGCTCGACGACGCGTCGCGGGCGATCGGCGAGAACATCGCCCCATCCATCGAGCCGCACCACCCGTCCGCCCGCGGCCCCGGCGACAACGCCCGCGGCCGCCCGGTCGGCATCTCCGTCCGCAACCCCGTCCACGACCGCGGCGCACGGCGCCGTCCGCGCCGCCGGCTCGGCCAGCTCCGCCGCCGACCAGCGCGGGTTCAACGGGACGAGGACAGCGTCGAGCAAGCGGCAGGCGTGGACCAGCACGACGGGCGCTGTGCTGTTGCGAAGGAGCGAGACGACGCGGTCGCCGGGGCGGACGCCTTCGGCCGCGAGGGCGGACGCCAGGGCGGCGGACCGCACGGCGACGTCGGCCGCGGCGAGGTCGCGGCCGGCGAAGCGGACGGTACCCTTAGGCGGGTTCATGGCCCTGTGCGTCGCTGGGATCCCAGCCAAGGCCGGCCCGAGCGAAGTTGACGACCGCCGCGCCGTCCTCGATCACGATGTCCGGCCCGACGTCCGCCGCGAGCAGATCCCCCGTCGCCAGCCCGCACGCGCCCGTCGCCGCCTCGAGCGCCGCCGCGACGGCCAGCGCGCCGTGCCGGCCGACGGCGCTGTCCAGGCTGGTCGTGACCGTCACCCCCACGCCGTGCCGCGCCGCGGCCAGCGCCGCCGCCCACACCGCCGAAGGTCCGCCGAGCAGCGTCGGCTTGAGGATGACGATGTCCGCGGCCTCCGCCGCGAGCACGGCGTCGATGCCCGGCCCGTTCGGGTACAACAGCGCCTCGTCGGCCGCGATCGGCACCTCAACGCCGCGCCGGACGCGGGCGAGGCCGGCGACGTCCGCCGCCGCGACGGGCTGCTCGACGTACGCGAGGTCGAACGGCACGAGGCCGCGCAGGCGCGTGATCGCCTCGTCGACGCCCCAGCGCCCGTTGGCGTCGCCGCGCAGCGCCACCGCAGCGCCGACGGCCTCGCGGATCGCCGCCAGCCGGCGCTCGTCCGCCGCGGCGTCGCCCGTCAGCTTGACCTTGAGCGTTCGAAACCCCGCGGCGACGGCGGCGGCAGCGCGCGCGCCGGCCTGTTCGGGACCGACCGCGTCGATGACGGCGTTCAGCGCCACCCGCGGCCGGGCGGCGCGGCTGAGCCAGCGGGCGAGCGGCAGGCCATCGCGGCGGGCCAGGGCGTCGGCCAGCGCGAGATCGAACGCGGCGCGGGCGCAAGGGCGCTCGGCGGCGCGCGGAAAGAGCCGTTCGGACAGCGTGTGCAGCGGCGCCCAGCCGGGCGGCGTGCCCAGGATCAGCCGCTCTGCGTCGGGGTCCGTGACGACCGCGCCGAACGCGGCAAGGGCGGCGGGCACGTCGGCTGGGTCCTCGCCGCCGTGGCCCTCCAGCGGCGCGGCCTCGCCCCAGCCGGCCCAACCGGTCCATCCAGTCCGTCCAGCCGAGCCGTCCGGGCCGGCCGTTCCGTTCGCGCCGTTCGCGCCGGCCAATTCGTTTGCGCCATTCGTGCCGTTCGTGCCGTCCGGTAGGCGGACCCGCACGAGCCAGCCGCGCCGAAGGCTGTGCGTCGCGGCGCCGGTGACGAACGGTCGGCGGAACGGGAGCGCGTACGGGCGAACGGTGACGTCCACGGCCGGCCCGCGCGCGTTCAGAAGCCCGCGACCCAGGCCAGCAGCAGCCGGTCCGCGATCAGCCCAATGGACAACCAGAAAGCGTAGACGATCTGCAGCCGCGCGACCTGTCCGAGCACCGCGTTCAGCGCCTTGCCGCGCACGCCACCGGCGACCGAACGCCCCGGCGGCAGCGCAAACGGCACGGCGAGCAGCACGGCGACGATCGCCGGCCCGAGCCCGTGGAACACGGCCAGGCCGACGGGCAGCGCGAAGGCGGTGAAGATCAGCGCATCGAAATAGCGCCGCGTCCGCTCGTCGCCCATCCGCACCGCCAGCGTGCGCTTGCCGACGACGGCGTCCGTCTCGCGGTCGCGCAGGTTGTTCACGGTCAGGATCGCCGTCGCGAGCGCGCCAACGCCGACCCCGAGCAGCAGCGCTTGCGGCATCGCATGCAGCGCCTCCCACCGATCGAACGTCCCGAGCGCGTCCATCACCTGCACGTAGTACGTCCCGCCGACCGCCGCGATCCCGAAGAAGACCATCACGAAGACATCGCCCAGCCCAACATACGCCAACGGCGCCGGCCCGGCCGTGTAGGCGATGCCCGACAGGATCGCGACGACGCCGAGCACCGCGATCGGCCAACCGGCGACGGCCACCAGGTAGGCGCCCGCCGCGACGGCCAGCGCGAACGCGACGGCGGCGCCGAGCGCGACGCTGCGCGGCGCGAGCAGCCCGGCCTGCGTGACGCGCGTCGGGCCGAGTCGCTCGGCGGTGTCCGCGCCGCGGCGGTGGTCCAGGACGTCGTTCGTCAGGTTCGTGCCGATCTGGATGAGCAGCGCGCCGGCCAACGCCGCCAGCGCTGCGACCGGCGCGAACGCGTGGCGGTTGTAGGCCAGCGCCGTCCCGACCACGACGGGCGCGACGGCGGCGACGAGGGTTTTCGGGCGGATGGCGAGGAGCCAGGTGCGCAGGGGGGTCATGGGAGGGGGGAACAACGACTGAAGTCGTCGCTCGGGGTGGCCTTCGGCCACCGCGCGCCTGCCTTCGCAGGCGCCAAAGGACCATCGATAGGGCGAGGCTTGGCGGATCTGGCGCCTGCGAAGGCAGGCGCGCGGTGGACCGACAGGTCCACCCCCAGCGACGACTTCAGTCGTTGCCCCTGCTGACCCCGCCCCTGTTTCATCCCCGCCATCACGGGTACCGCGTGAACTGGTCGAAGTCCGGCGCGCGCTTCTCGAGGAACGCCGACTTGCCCTCCGTCCCCTCGTCGGTCATGTAGTACAAGAGCGTCGCGTCGCCTGCGAGCTGCTGGATGCCGGCCTGGCCGTCCAGCGAGGCGTTGAACGACGCCTTGAGCAGCCGCAGCGCGAGCGGGCTGAGCGCGAGCATCTCGCGGCACCACTCGATGGTCGTCGCCTCCAGCTCGGCCAGCGGCACGACGGTGTTCACCAAGCCCATCTCGAGGGCCTGCGCGGCATCGTACTGGCGGCAGAGGAACCAGATCTCGCGCGCCTTCTTCTGCCCGACGATCGCCGCCAGGTACGCCGAGCCGAAGCCGCCGTCGAAGCTGCCGACGCGCGGCCCCGTCTGCCCGAAGCGCGCGTTGTCCGCCGCGATCGTCAGATCGCACACGACGTGCAGCACGT
>JBDTSC010000326.1:0-4516 GCA_039931375.1 Ardenticatenales bacterium | reverse complement strand
TTCGAAATCCTGTTCTGCGTCGCCCGCGCGGATGATGCCGCGGCGCCGCTGGTCCGTCGGCTGATCGACGAACACCCCGACGTCCCGGCACGGCTGCTGATCGGCGACGAGCGGGTCAGCGGCAATCCCAAGCTGAACAACCTGGTCAAGGGGTGGGCGGCCGCGCGCCATGACTGGATCGTCATGGCCGACAGCAACGTGGCGCTGCCGCGCGACTACCTGCGGCAGCTGGTCGGCTGCTGGACACCCGGCACGGGCCTGGTCACATCGCCGGCGATCGGCGCCGGACCCGTGGGTGTCTGGGCCTCGCTGGAATGCGCGTTCCTGAACACCTATCAGGCCCGGTGGCAAATGGTCGCCGACGAGATCGGACAGGGCTTCGCCCAGGGCAAGACCCTGTTCTGGCGGCGCGACATCCTCGAATCCGGCGGCGGCCTGGCGGCGTTGGGCGCGGAGTTGGCCGAGGACGTGGCGGCGACCAAGCTGGTGCGGCGGCGGGGACTGAAGGTGCGCGTGGCGCAGGCGGCCTTTCCGCAACCGCTGGGCCGGCGGCGACTGGCCGAGGTCTGGCGGCGGCAAGTCCGCTGGGCCCGCGTCCGGCGCCAGGGCTTTCCGATGCTGTACGCGCCCGAAGTCGTCACCGGCGGCTTGGCCCCCGCCCTCATCGTCGCCGCGATGGCGGCGTCGGGCGCGGTGCCCTGGATGGCGCTGCCCGCGGTCGTGGTCTTCTGGTACGGGGCCGAGTTCCTGCTGGCCCAGCAGGCCGGATGGCCGCGAACGCCGGTCGATGTCGCCTGCTGGATGCTGCGTGACCTACTGCTCCCGGCCGTCTGGGTCGCGGGCTGGGCCGGCTCGGGCTTCACGTGGCGCGGCAACGCCATGGCGCCCGAGCCCGCGGCACCGCGGCGTACGGCGGGGGCGGGATCCGAGCGATGATCCCCCCCGATTCGATCATCCAGATCGTGCGGTCGTACGGCTTGGTGATCCTGTTCGGGTTGGCGATCCTGGAAGGTCCCATCGCCACGGTGATCGCCGCCTGGCTGGCGCGACTGGGCTACGTGGATGTGTTCGCGGTCTACGGAGTCTGCGTCTCCGCGGACCTCGTGGGCGATTCGCTGCTGTATGCGGCCGGTCGGCGCACAGGGCATCTGCCCGGCCGCTGGCTGCGCCGGCTGGGCGTGGGCGGCGACCGGCTGGCCCGACTGGAGGCGCACTTCCGCGACCACGGCCCCAGCACGCTGATCGTCGGCAAGCTGACCCACTCCGCCGGCTTCGCCGTGCTGCTCGCCGCCGGGGCGTCGCGGATGCCGTTCGGTCGGTTCGTGCGCTACAACCTGTTCGCCACCGTGCCGAAGACCCTGGTCTTCGTGCTGATCGGCTACTCGTTCGGCGCCGCCTATGCGGCCATCGACGCCGCCATCTTCCGCGTCTCGCTGGTCCTGCTGGCGGTGCTCCTCACGGGCGCCGGCCTGTGGCTGCTGCAACGCCGGCGGCGCGTGTCGTGAACGCCGGCCCCACGGTCACCTGCATCGTCCCGGCCTACAACGAGGGCCCGCGGATCGAAGCGGTGCTGGCCTGCGTCACCGACCATCCGGGCATCGACGAGGTCATCGTCGTCGACGACGGTTCGACCGACGACACCGCCGACGTCGTCAGCCGCAGCCCCGGTGTGCGGCTGATCCGCTTGGCGTTGAACGGCGGCAAGACCGCGGCCCTCGCCGCCGGCCTCGCCGCCGCCTCGAGCGACCTGATCCTCCTGGTCGACGCGGATCTGGATGGCCTGCGCGCCGATCACCTGAGCGCGCTGATCGCGCCGGTGCGCTCCGGCCGGGCCGGCATGTCGATCAGCCTGCGCCGCAACGCACCCTGGGTGTGGCGGCTCATCGGGCTGGACTACATCTCGGGCGAGCGCGTGCTGCACCGCTCGCTGCTGCTCGATCATCTGGACGATCTGACACGGCTGCCGCGATTCGGCTTCGAGGTCTTCCTCAACGCGCTCCTGATCGGCCGCGGGCTGGGGCTGGCCGTGGTCGACTGGCCCGACGTGCGCCATCGCGCGAAGGCCGGCAAGTACGGATTCTGGCCCGGGGTGCAGGGCGACATCGGCATGATCGCGGACCTTCTGCGCGGCCGCGGCCCCGGCGAGCTGACGGCGCAGATCATCACCATGCGGCGGCTGCGGATCGACCGCTGATCCGCCAAGCCCTGGCCAGAGCAGCGCGGCGACCCAATCGAGGGCCGCCGCTTCATCGCCCACTCATTTTCGGTGACGACAATGACGGTAGGGCGCTATGGATCGAACGGGCGCCCATCCGTTGCGGCGACCCAGTCGACCAGCGAAACCGAGGAACGATGAACCGCACGACGATGACGGGACCGACGTTCGACCGATCCGGCGCGGCTCGCGTGCTCAGCCGCGTGCCGGAGATCACGATCTTCTTCTGGATCATCAAGGTCCTGGCCACGACCGTCGGCGAGACGGCCGCCGATTACCTGAACGTGAACCTGAACCTCGGCCTCTCTGGAACGACCGTCGTCATGACGATCGTGCTGATCGCGGCCCTCGCGGCCCAGTTCGCGATGCGGCGCTACGTGCCGCCGGTCTACTGGCTGGCGGTCGTGCTGATCAGCATCGTCGGCACGCTGATCACGGACAACCTGGTCGACAACCTCGGGGTCAGCCTCTGGACGACGACGATCGTGTTCGCGATCGCGCTGGCCGTGACGTTCGCGCTCTGGTTCCGCAGCGAGCGGTCGCTGTCGATCCACACGATCCTGACCGCCAAGCGCGAGGCGTACTACTGGCTGGCGGTGCTGTTCACGTTCGCGCTCGGCACCGCGGCGGGCGATCTGGCGGCGGAAGGACTGGGGCTGGGCTATTTGGTGGCGGCCGCGATCTTCGGCGCCCTGATCGCCGCCACGTACCTGGCCCACCGCTACGCGGGCCTGAACGCGATCCTGGCGTTCTGGATCGCCTACGTCCTCACCCGTCCGCTCGGCGCCTCGATCGGCGACCTGCTGGCCCAACAGCCCGAGGACGGCGGCCTGGGCTTTGGCACCGTGATCACGAGCGCGCTGTTCCTCGTGGCGATCGCGCTGGTGGTGATCTTCCTGACGGTGTCCAAGAAGGACCAGATCGTCATCGCGAAAGATGGCCGGGCGCGCGACCAATGAGCAGCCAGCCGCCAGCGACCGAAGACACCGCCGCCACCGGGCTGATCGACCAGCACATTCGCGACATCGGCGCGTCGGCGAAGTGACGGTGGGATCCGAGCGGGATCTCGGTTAGATCCGGGTCGTGTCTAACCGAGATCCGGGTCGTGTCTAACCGAGATACGGTACGCATCTAACCGAGATCCGCGGCGTGTCTAACCGAGAGCGGGTGGAAGTCTAGGCTCGATGTGCGCGGCGGCCGAATCGCGTCCCCAGCCCCCCTCGATGTGGTACTCTCTGCCCGCCCCGCGCCGGTTGCGAACCTGGTCCAGACGACGCGCCGTCCTCGGACCGGACCGCGGCCCCCTCTATCCACGGCCAACCCCTGCGAGCGGCGCGCGATGACACCGAATCCACCGGCCGCCAAGGACCCCGTCGGTCACCTGCTCAGCCGGTCTCAGGCGTGGGTCGCGGTGCCATACGTCGCTGCCGGGCTCGCGCTGCTCGTCGCCATCGCCATGGTCGGCCAGGAGATCCACAGCCACATCGCGGGCATCGAGGCGTGGATCGCGCACCTCGGCCCCCTGGGTCTAGTCGCGTTCGTCGCGCTGTTCGTGGCGGGCACGTCGTTGTTGCTGCCGGACACGCTGTTCTGCTTTGCCGCCGGCGCCCTGTTCGGGCTGCGCACGGGCCTCGCCGCCGTCGTGGCGGGCACGCTGCTGTCCGGAGCGCTGCAGTACGGCCTCGCGCATCGGCTGCTGCGCGCGCGGATCCAGCGCACGCTCGCGGCGCAGCCCTCGCTGGCCGCGATCCAGCGCGCCGTCCTGCGGGACGAGCTGCGCCTGCAGGTGCTGTTGCGCTTCACGCCGCTGAACCCCGCGACGATCAGCTACGTCCTCGGGGCGGCGGGGGTGCGCCTGTTCGGCTTCCTAATCGCCTTCGCGGCCCTGACGCCGGCGCTGGCGCTCGAGGTGTACTTCGGCACGGTCGGCACCCACATCGCGCGGATGGCCGGGCGCGGCGGGCGGGCGGCCGAGGCGCGGGATGCGTTGATCATCGGCGGGCTGGTGGTCGGGATCGTCCTGATCGTCGCCCTTTCGCGCCTGGCGCGCCGGGCGGTGCTGGAGGCGGTGGCGGCGGGCGATGGGGCGGAGGCGCGGGCAGCGTGATCAGGAGGCGCCCGTGGCCATCAGCGCCGTGCTGATCGTGCTGATCTACGCCGGCGGGCGCATCTCCGGCGCGCACTACAACCCGGCGGTCACCCTGGGCATGTGGATCCGTGGCGTCATCCCGAGCGCCGACGCCGGGGTCTACGTGGTGGTGCAGGTCGCGGCGGCCATCGTGGCGTCGTTTGCGGTCGGCT
>JBDTSC010000325.1:0-4534 GCA_039931375.1 Ardenticatenales bacterium | reverse complement strand
GGCATCGGCAGCGCGAGGAGCCGCGCCCGCACCGCCTCACCCACGACCCGCACGCGCTCGACGTCGCCTGCCGCCAGCGCGTCGAGGTCCGCGTACACGTTGGCTGCGACGTCCACGTCGCCGGCGAGGAAGCGGCGGAACGATTCGGTCGTGACGCAGAAGCCGTCGGGCACCGGAAAGCCGGCCGCGGCCATCTCGCCCAGGTTCGCGCCCTTGCCGCCGACGCGGGGGAGGTCGGCGGCGCGGATGGCGTGGAAGGGGAGGACGAGGGGGGTGGTCATGGGCGGGGCCTCCGGGAAGGGGTGATGGGCCGGGAGCACCGGGCGGTTGGCGATAAGGGGAGTGCGGCGAGTGAAGGGCGTTGGATGGGGAGCGTTGGGTGGGAACGGGTCGGGCCGCGAGCGCCCGGGTGGGAACGCGTCGGGCTACAATAACGACGCCGGCTAAAGGCCGGCTACGGACCGGATAGCCTGCTTCAGCAGGCGTCGTTATTGTAGCCCGGCGATTCACCGCCGGCGTTCGTCGGCTCCTCATTCCCCGCAATTTCCGGAGATCGCACATGCGCCCGACCCCCGCCTCCCACGCCCGCGCTTCCACGTCCGGCCGCATCGCCGCGTTCGTCATCGTCGCCGCCGCGGGTGCGGCGCTGGCCGCCTGCAGTGGCGCCCCGAAGGACGATGTGGGTACGGTGGCGCCGACCTCGAACGTCACCGCCACTTTGTCCTCCGGTCTGGCCGCGACGGTTCCACCGCCCTTCGTTGAGCGCGGCCCGACGACGCCGCCCGAGATGGGCGCCGGGTTCGTCGGCGGGGACAACGCGTCGTTCGAGGGGGTGACGATCGTCTGGCCCGAGGGGCTGGCGACGGGCGCGAGCGCCAAGGCGGAGCCGGCGGTGACGGAAGGGCCGGAGCAGGCGCCGCCCGCGACGTCGTTCCGCTTGGACGGCTACGCGGACGAGTCGGCGGCGTTCCCGGCGACGCTCAAGGTGTACAAGCTGGCCGACGGCGGACCGGACCTCACGGACGCGGTGGCGGTGATGCGGCGGATCCTGGCGGATGAGCCGAAGGAACCCAAGGTGCCGATGCCGGCGACCCCCGCGTCGCGGATCTTCATGGCGCACGTGAAGTACATCAAAGCCGGCGGCTACAGCGGCGTCCGGTTCGTGACGCAGCTGGCGCAGGACGTCCAGCCGATCAACAACGCCTCGCTGATCTACGCCTTCGAGGGCCTGACGGACGACGGGACGCGCTGGATCCAGGCGCTCCTGCCGCTGGACGCCCACAGCGACGCGGTATTGCCGGGCCCCAACGTCGACGACTACGCGGCCTTCGCGGAGCGCTACGACGCGTACCTGGTGGATACGACGAAGGCGGTGGAGGCGCTGGGTGACACGGACTTCGCGCCGGGGCTGGGGGATCTGGACGCCTTCGTCGGCGCAACCCTCCTCCGCTGACCCGCCCCGCCCACACCCAACACATCCGCGCCCGCTCCCTTGGCGCCTGCGAAGGCAGGCGCGCGGTGGGCCAAAGGCCCACCCCCAGCGACGGCTTCAGCCGTTGACTCCCCGCCGGCCAACCCCGCCGGCCAACCCTGACGGCCAACCCCGACGGCTGCACCCCGCCGGCCAACCCCGCCGGCCGCACCCCCCGACCACCCCTACGAACCCCCCCGCCCCGCCCACGGAAAGTACGCCGCCCGCGCCGCCCACGCCGGCGTGCTCGGCGCGCTAGGCGCATCCGACCGCGCCCGCACGACGCCGCGCAGCGTCGGCGCATATCCAGGGAAGACGCTCCCCAGCGCCGCGTTCGAGAGGCGCTTCAGGACGATCTCGCCCAGGACGTCGCGGTAGTCGATCGTGACGGCCAGGTCCTCGCCGCCCGCCAGGTTCTCCGCCTCCAAGCCCGGCCAGTCCGTGTGGACGCCCGGCACGACGCCGCCGCCCAGGACGAACATGCAGTTGCCGTGGCCGTGGTCCGTGCCGTTGCCGCCGTTTTGGGCCACTCGGCGGCCGAACTCGCTCATCGTGACCAGCGTGATGCCGGGATCGTCCATCCGCGCGCCCATGTCGGTGCAGAACGCGGCCAGGGCGGCGTCGAATGCGCCCAGCAGCCGGAACATCTGGCCATCGGTCGGATCGCCCGAGCCCTGCCAGACCTGGTTCGCGTGCGTGTCCCACTCGCCGATGTCGACGCACGCGACCTCGAGGCCGACGTCCGCCTTGATCAGCTGGGCGATCTGGGCGAGCGCCTGGCCGAACGTGGTCTGGGGATAATCGGCGCCACTGGCCGGCTTGTACTGCAACGGGTCCGCGCGCTCGAGGATGGCCAGCGCCTCGAAGGCCTCGAGCGCGTTCGCGTCGAACCAGTCGCCCGAGCCGTACAGCGTGCGCAGCCGCGATTGGAAGGCGGCCAGGTCGATGTCGGCGTCCAGGTGGAAGTCCTGGATCGAGCGCAGCGCGGCGGCGGACACCGGGCCATACAAGCTCAGCGGGAGCATATCGCCCATCCCGACCGCCCGGAACGGCGAGCCGTTGCGGGCCGCGGTGGCCTCGAGGTGGCGGCCGATCCAGCCCGTGTTCACGCTGCGCTGGCCCGGCGTGCCGCGCTCCATGAAGTCCATCGCGTCGAAGTGGCTGCGCGTGTCGTCCGGCGAGCCGACGGCGTGGACGATCGCGAGCTTGCCATCGTCCCAGAGGCGGCCGAGGCCGGTCATGGCGGGGTTCAGCGCGAACCGGTCGTCCAGGCGGCGGCCCGACTTGGCGTCGCCGGTGCGCGGCGCCTTGATCGCCAGCGCCGGGCGGAGGTCGTAGTAGCGGCGCTCCTCGTATGGGATCACGGCCGACAAGCCGTCCATCCCGCCGCGCTGGAACACGCACACGAGCACGTCGCCGCGCGGCGGGGCGTCCGCGGCGCGGAAGGCCAGGCGGGGCATCCACGACGGCAGCGCGCGGGCGGCGGCGGCGACGTCGCGGGTGAGGAAGGTGCGGCGGGTGCGGGTGCTCATCGTCGTCCTCTCATCGCCACTGGAAGTACGGGCTGTCGATCAGGAGCGCGACCGTCATCGGCACCCGCTGGGCCGCCTCGGCCAGGGTTACGCGCCCGGTGCCTCCGGCTGCGACGTCCTCGACGAGCACGGCGCGGTCGGCGGGCAGCAGCGGGCGGGGCAGGAGGCGATCGGCCCAATAGTCGACGATCGCGTCGGCTTGGTTCGGGACGGCGTCGGCGGCCATCTGCTCCGTGAGGTCGATGTCGACGCCGCCCAGGCGGTTCTCGGCGGCGGCGAGGCCGAAGTTCCAGCGGGAGAGCATGATGTGGGCGCCGTTCCAGCGGCGGCCGGCGTCGGGGTAGCCGTCCGGGGAGCGCCAGCGGAAGGGCATGTGGGCCATCAGCTGGAGGTAGCGTTCGGGGCGTCCCGCGTAGTCGCCGTCCTTGGGGATCGTCAGCAGGAAGCCCGCGTCCGCGCCCAGGCCGCGCAGCACGGCCGCCCAGTGCTCCATCGGCCGCCGGATCTTCGCCGGGCCGCCCGTGCCATCGCCGGCGCCGCCCGCCGTCCCTCGGTCGACGACGGCCGCCGCGAACTCCGGCGACGTGAAGAGCGCGCGCAGCATCCCGGCAACTTCGCCGTCCCGCCCGAACGCGGCGGCGACACGCGCCACGAGGGCGTCGGGCGGCTGGTCGGCGACGAGGCGGCGGCACAGGCGGCGGGCGACGTGGGCGGCGCAGCTCGGGTGGTCGACGAGGCGGTCGAGGACCTCGTGGCCTTCGTCGACGCCGGTGGCGCGGATCGCTTCGCCGAAGATGGTCTTGGCGCCCGCGTCGTGGTCGTCGGGGCGGAACTCGAAGCGCCAGGCGTGGTCGCTGCGGTTCCAGCCGGTGAAGCACTTGGCCACGGCTTTGATGTCGGCCTCGCTGTAGCCGCCGCCGACGCCCAGCGTGTGGAGCTCCATGACCTCGCGGGCATAGTTCTCGTTCGGGCCGCGCTTCGTGTTCTGGAGCGTCGTGAGGTACTGCATCATCGCCACGTCGGCGGCGTCCGCGTGGAGCATCGGGCGGAACGTCGTGATGGCGTGGCGGCGCAGGACGTCGCGGTCGGCGACGGACTGCATCATCATGTGGTAATCGTCCATGTAGACGTTGAAGTGGTTCGCCCAGTGGTCGACCATCACCTCGAACAGCTGGTGCGGGCTGTGGACGATCCGGTACAGCGTCGCGGCCACGAGCTCGTCCCGGATGCGGGCGCGCTGGGCGATGTCGTTCGAGGCGGCCTGGATCTGCTCCGCCGTCCAGCGCAGCGTCTCAAGCGGCGCGAGCGCCGCGTCGACGACGGGGTCGGCGCCCGCGCTCGCGGCGACGGCGCGGTCCAGCTGCGCGTCGAGCCACGTACCCGCGCCCATCGCCTCCACCCGCTCCGCATCGCCTGGCCGCATGCCGAACGTGGCGCGTGCGAGCAGGTGACGCGCGGCGCTGGGCGCGGGCATCGGCCGTGTCCGGCCCGCCGCCCAGGCGACGCGCGGGCGGCGCAGCCACTCGGCGAC
>JBDTSC010000324.1:0-4558 GCA_039931375.1 Ardenticatenales bacterium | reverse complement strand
GCCGGCAACATGGTCGACCTCGACAGCAACCCGACCAAGCTCATCGAGATCGTCGAGATCGGCAAGCAGCTCCTCGTGACCCGCGGCGCCCTGACGACGTTCAGCATCGCCAACGACGTCGCGAAGTACTTCGCGATCATCCCGGCCGCGTTCGCCGCGGTGTACCCTCAGCTCGACGCGCTCAACATCATGCGCTTGACCACGCCCAACTCGGCGATCCTGAGCGCGGTCATCTTCAACGCGCTGATCATCGTCGCGCTCATCCCGCTCGCGCTGCGGGGCGTGCGGTGGCGACCGGCCTCGGCGGCCGACCTGCTGGGCCGCAACCTGCTGATCTACGGCCTCGGTGGAATCGTCGCGCCGTTTGTTGGCATCAAGCTCATCGACGTCGTGCTGGCGGCGCTGGGGTGGGTGTAGGCGCCTCCCCCGCCCCGCACCGCTCGCTGTCATCGCCGACGTCGTCGGCACTATGATCGGAGTCAACCATGCTCAAGTCCCTCTGGACCGCCACCCGCGTCGTCTTGATCCTCACCGTCCTCACCGGCGCCGTCTACCCGGCCGTCGTCACGGTGATCGCGCAAGTCGTGCTCCCGTCGCAGGCGAACGGCAGCCTCGTGCGCGCCGCCGACGGCCACGTCGTCGGCTCCCGCCTGGTGGGCCAGGCGTTCGATGATCCGAAGTACTTCTGGGGCCGGCCGAGCGCGACGGGCGGCAGCCCGTACAACGCCGCGGTGTCCGGGGGCAGCAACCTCGGGCCGACGAACCCGGCGCTCACCGACGCCGTGAAGGCGCGCGTCGACGCGCTCAAGGCCGGCGATCCGGACAACAAGGCGCCGATCCCGGTCGACCTCGTCACCGCTTCCGGAAGCGGACTCGACCCGAATATCAGCCCGGCGGCGGCCGCGTGGCAGGTCGGGCGCGTCGCGCGCTCGCGCGGGATCGCGCTTGGCGCGGTTTCGGCGCGGGTGGCGCAGCATACGCAAGGTCGGTTCCTCGGGATCTTCGGCGAACCGCGGGTGAACGTCCTCCAACTCAACATGGCCCTGGACAGTGCCTCACCGTAGTCCGATCGCGCCGAATGCGCGCCCCGACCCCGACGCGCGCCCCGACCCGGACGCCCTCCTAGCGCGCGTTCAGGCCGAGGACCGGCGCGCCGGCCGCGGCCGCCTGAAGGTTTTCCTCGGCGCCGCGGCCGGCGTCGGCAAGACGTTCGCGATGCTCGAGGCCGCGCACGACCGCCGGGACGAGGGCGTCGACGTCGTCGTCGGCTGGGTCGATACCCACGGGCGCGCCGAGACCGAAGCGAAGCTCGACGGTCTCGACGTGCTGCCGCGGCGGGCCGTCGAGTACCGCGGCCACACCCTCGGTGAGTTCGACCTCGACGCCGCGCTCGCCCGCCGGCCGGCCCTCATCATCGTCGACGAACTGGCGCACACGAACGCGCCCGGCTCGCGGCATCCCAAGCGCTGGCAGGACGTCGAGGAGCTGCTCGAAGCCGGGATCGACGTCTACAGCGCCGTCAACGTCCAGCACCTGGAGAGCGTCAACGACGTCGTCGCCGCCGTCACCGGCGTCACGGTGCGCGAGACCGTGCCGGACAGTGTGTTCGAGGCGGCCGACGACGTCGAGCTAATCGACCTGCCGCCCGACGAGCTGCTGCTGCGGCTGGAGGCCGGCAAGGTCTACATCCCGGAACAGGCCGGGACGGCGCTGCGCGGCTTCTTCCGCAAGGGCAACCTCATCGCGCTGCGCGAGATCGCCCTGCGCCGGCTGGCCGACCGCGTCGACGCCCAAATGCGGGCGTACCGCAGCGAGCATCGCATCGACGCCACATGGGCGGCCGGGGAGCGGATCCTCGTGGCGATCGGCCCGGGCCCGCTCGCGCCCAAGCTCGTGCGCGGCGCCAAGCGCATGGCCGATCACCAGCGCTCCCCGTGGCTGGCGGTGCACGTCGAGACGCCGAGCGTGGCCAAGCTGCCCCCCGAGGCCCGCGAGTCGATCGTCGCAGCGCTGCGCCTGGCCGAGCGGCTGGGCGGTGAGGCGGTGACGCTCTCCGGGCACGCCGCCGCCGACGCGCTCCTCAGCTACGCCCGCACGCGCAACGTCACCCGCGTCGTGCTCGGCAAGCCGTTGCACCCGCGCTGGAAGGACGTCCTCTTCGGCTCGCTGGTCGATGACGTCGTGCGCGGCAGCGGCGAGATCGACGTCTCGGTCATCAGCGGCGAGCGCAGCGAGGGCCGCGAACAGCGGCCGGTGCTGCGGCCGACGTCGCACACCAGCGCCTACGCCAAGGCCGCTGCCATCGTTGCGGTCGTGACCGTCCTGGCCCGCCTGCTGCCGCCGGGCTTCGGCGACTCGAACCTCGTCATGGCCTACCTGGCCGGCGTCGTGCTCGTCGCGGCGCGTCTCGGCCGCGGCCCGGCGATCGTGGCCTCGATCCTGGCCGTCGCCGCGTTCGACTTCTTCTACGTGCTGCCTGTCCTCACGTTCGCCGTCTCGGACACGAAGTACGTGTTCACGTTCGTCGTCATGCTGGGCGTCGCGGTCCTGATCAGCTCGCTCACGGCGCGGCTCGGCCAGCAAGCCGCCGCGGCGCAGCGCCGTGAGCGACGGACGGCGGCGCTGTTCTACCTCAGCCGCGACCTCGCCAAGACGCGCGGGCTCGACGGCCTGCTCGCCGCCGCCGCGCACCACATCCGCGACGTGTTCGGCGGCGATGTCTTCCTGCTGGTCCCCGACGCTAACGGCCACCTCGCCACCCGCGCCGCCGAGCCGGCCGGCATCGCCCTGGCCGACGACGAGCGCGCCGTCGCCCGCTGGGCGCTGGATCATGGCCGCCTGGCCGGCCGCGGCACCGACACGCTGCCCGGCTCGCCGGGCCTGCACGTCCCGCTGCGCGGCGCCCATGGCATCGTCGGCGTCCTGGCGTGGCGGCCGCCGGCCGAGGCGCCGCCGATCGCGCCCGAGCACGAGCACCTCCTCGAGACGTTCGCCAACCAGGCGGCGCTGGCCGTCGAGCGGGCGCACCTGGCCGACGAGGCCGAGCAGTCGAGCATTCGCGCCGAGACCGAGTCGATGCGCGCCAGCCTGCTTGCGAGCGTATCGCACGACCTGCGCACCCCCCTCACCGCCATCCGCGGCAGCGCCGAGGCGCTCCTGACGGCCGACGCCACCCTCGACGCCGCCGAGCGCACTGCCCTGCTGACCGACATCGCCGCCGAGGCGGACCGGCTGTCGCGGCTCGTCGCCAACCTGCTCGACATGACCCGGCTGGAGTCGGGCACGATCGACCTCAGGCTCGTCCCGACCCCGATCGAGGAGCCCATCGGCGCCGCGCTCCGGCGCGTCGAGCGCGACGTGGCCGGCCGTCCGCTCGCCGTCGACGTCCCGGCCGACCTCCCGCTCGTGCCGATGGACGCCGTTCTCGTCGAGCAGGCGCTCATCCACCTCCTCGATAACGCCGCCCGCCACACCCCGCCGGGCACGAGCGTCGACGTCTCCGCGCGCGTCGACGGACCGTGCGTCGTCGTACGCGTCGCCGACCGGGGACCCGGCCTGCCGGAGCACGATCTGGCCCGCGTATTCGACAAGTTCTACCGCGCCGACACCGGCCGCGGCGGCAGCGGTCTCGGCCTGGCGATCTGCCGCGCTATCGCCGAGGCCCACGGCGGCTCCGTCGCGGCGTCCAACCGACCGGGCGGCGGCGCGGAGTTCGCGCTCATGCTGCCGTTCGAGGCCGCGTGACGACGCCAGTCGCCGGCCCGCACGTCCTCGTCGTGGAGGCCGCATGACGGCCCCGGCCACCGGCCCGCTCGTCCTGGTCGTCGACGACGAGGCGCCGATCCGCCGTTTCGTGCGGGCGCTGCTGCAGGCCGACGGCTACCGTGTCGTCGAGGCCGACAGCGGCCTGGCGGCGCTCGAGGCGGCGGCGCGCGAGTTGCCCCAGATCGTCATCCTCGACCTCGGCCTGCCGGACATCGATGGGCTCGAGGTCACCGCGAGGCTGCGCGAATGGTCGGCGGTGCCGATCCTCGTGCTCAGCGCGCGCGGTCGTGAGGCGGACAAAGTCCGGGCGCTCGACCTCGGCGCCGACGACTACCTCACCAAGCCGTTCGGCGCCGACGAGCTTCGCGCCCGGCTGCGCGTCGCGCTCCGCTGGGCCGCCCGCGCCGAAAGCGACGCGGGCGAGCCGGCGATCCGCAGCGGCGATCTTGTGATCGACCTGGCGACTCGCCGCGTCGCGGTGGCCGGCCGTACCGTTCACTTGACGCCGACCGAGTGGAACGTGCTGGCCGTCCTGGCCCGCCACGGCGGCAAGGTCGTAACGCACCGCCAGCTGCTGCGCGACGCCTGGGGACAGGACTATGTCGACGAAACGCACTATGTCCGACTGTACATGGCCCAACTGCGCCGCAAGCTCGAAGCGAATCCGGCCCGTCCGGAGCACTTGTTGACCGAGGCGGGCGTGGGGTATCGGCTGTGGGTGGAGTAGGGGGGGGACAAACAACGGCTGAAGCCGTCGCTGGGGGCGGCCTTCGGCCGCCGCGCGCCTGCCTTC
>JBDTSC010000323.1:0-4564 GCA_039931375.1 Ardenticatenales bacterium | reverse complement strand
GCGACCGCGGACGCGACCGTGACGGGCCGTCCGACTCCTACCCTGCTGCCCGCGTCGGAGGCCACGAGCACACCGTCGGGCGCCGCGGCGGACGGCCTCGTGCTGCCCTTTGCCGCGTACGGTCGCTGGCGCGGGCCGGCGAACGTGCAGACCGGCATCCAGATCCAGAACCTGTCACAGGATCCGGCCCAGATCGACGTGACGTTCGTCGACGAGGACGGTGCGGATGTGGCGTCCGTCGACCGCACGGCCGACCCCGGCGCCGCGCCGAACGTCTATGCGCCGACCGTGCTCGGCGCGGTCGCGGCCATGCCGAGCCTGTTCGGTGTGCGCGCCGTCGCGGACGTTGCGATCGGCGCGATCGTCCGCACGGACTGGTTCGACGACGACGGCGCCGGGATCGCCGAGAGCCCGTCGCCCAGCCGCAGCGTCGTCGTCCCGAGCTTCGTGCGCCGCAGCGCGGGCCGTTCGTCGATGCTGGCCATCGCCAATGCCGGCACGCAGACGGCCAACGTGACGGCGACGCTCTTCACGGGCGAGGACACCTCGTTCCAACGCACCGTCACCCGGCTCCAGCTGCCGGTCGGCACCACCCGCCGCCTGTGGGCGGACTACGAGGCCGCGTTCCAGCCGCTTGGCCCGTTCGAGGGCTGGCTGCGGCTGGACAGCGACGGCCCGCCGCTGTCCGTGCAGGCGTGGGAAGCGGGTGACGATGATGCGCAGCGGCCGCGCCCGGTGGCGGCGTTCGAAGCCCAGCCGCTGGCGTATGCGGCCTCGGACCTTATCGCCCCGCTGTTCCGCAGCGCCCAGCGCGGCGTGCGGCCGCTCGATTCGCTCAGTACGCGCATCGTCGTCGTCAACCCGGGCGCAGACGATGCGGAGGTGACGCTTTCGTTCAGCGGCGCGGACAACGCGGCCGCCTCGCCGCTGTGCCGCGGCGGCCGATTCCACCAGACGCCTGTCGTCGTGCCGGCCGGGGGCCGCCACGTGTTCCGCCAGGCGCCGGGCGGCGGCCACGACATCCCGCCGAACTGCTTCGGCACGGCGCGCATTTCGACGGCGAACGAAAGCGAGCGGGTTCTGGCCGTCGTGTACGACGCGACGTCGACGGACGGCACGACCGCGGACGCGCTGCTGAGCGCGTTCACCGCGCCCGCCGCGCTGCGGGCCTCGCGCCGGGTGGCGCTGCCGCTCATCCGCCGCAACCACGTCGGGCTCTCGACCGGCATCCAGGTCGTGAACGCCGGTCCGGACCCCGTCGACATCGTCGTGGACTTCAGCGTGACGGATGCCCGCACCGGCGCCTCGCGCCCGGTGGACGGCTGCACGCAGTGCCGGGCCACGATCGATCCGGACGATTCGGCCACGTTCTGGCCGCCCAGCATCGCCGTCCTCCCGGACGGCGTCTTCGGCGGCGCCGTCATCACGGCGGATGGCCCGATCGTCGCGCTGGTGAACGACTACCCGACCGTCGAGCGCGCCGGACGCCGGACCGACCCGGCCACGTACCTGGGGTTGGCGATGCCGTAGACGGTCGGGTGGACGAGAATTCGACGGGGCGTCGACGCGCGGGCGCGAACGGGCTGGGGCGTTTGGCGTACACTTGGGCTCGCCTGCACCCGCTGTCCAGCGCCCGCGCGCTGTCGGCGACACTTCCCAATGCCGGAGCCGCAATTGCCCCTCGACCCGCCCGCCCGCGCCGCGCTCGACGCCCTCCTGGCGGGCCACCGTCCCGCGGACGATGCGGAGGCGGCGGACCTCGCGGCGATCCGATCCTTCGTGGCGGCCTCGGACGCGCCGTTCGATCGGCGCACCCTGCCCGGCCACCTCACGGGCTCGGCGTTCATCATCGACACGCGCACCCGGCTGCTGATGGTCCACCACCGCCGCCTGGGCCTGTGGCTGCAGCTCGGCGGCCACGCGGACTTCGAGACGGACGCGGCCGTGGTCGCGATGCGCGAGGCGGTCGAGGAATCCGGGCTGGTCGATCTGCGCTTTCACGAAGCCCTGCGCACGCCGGACGGCCGCCCGGCGCTGCTGGACGTCGACGTCCACGCGATCCCGGCCTTCGGCGCCGAGCCGCCGCATGTCCACTTCGACCTGCGCTTCCTCATGACCACGGACCAGCCGGACCGCATCTCCCATCAGCCCTCGGAGAGTCACGGCCTTGAGTGGCTCAGCCTGGCCGAGGCCCGCGCCCGCGGCGACGCCGGGATCGGGCGCGCCCTCGACAAGATCGCGCGGCTCACCGTGGTCGCCAGCGTGCCCGAGGGCGCCTCGCGGCGACGAACGTGACGCCGAACGGCGCGGCGCGCGGCGTCCTGATCGTCGGCGCGACGTCCGCCATCGCGGCCGAGGTCGCGCTGCGGTACGCGGCCACGGGTGCGCGGCTCTACGTGACGGGGAGGGACGCGGTCAAGCTCGAGGCATTGCGCCACGCTCTGCACGCGGCGGGCGCGGCGGCGGTGCTGGTCGGTCGCGTCGACGTTCGCGATGCGTCGGCGCGCGACGCGCTCGTGCCGGCGGCGGTGGCGGCGCTCGGTGGCATCGACGTCGCGCTGATCGCCCACGGCGTGCTACCCGACCAGGCCGCGTGCGATAAGGACGTCGCCACAACGCTGGCCGCCTTCGAGACGAACGCGGTGAGCGTTCTGGCGCTGCTCGTGCCGCTGGCGAACCACTGCGAAGCCCGTCGCGCCGGGACGATCGGCGTGATCACGTCCGTCGCCGGGCAGCGCGGGCGGCGCGAGAATGCGGTGTATGGGGCGTCCAAGGCGGCGGTCAGCGTGTACCTACAGGGGCTGCGCAGCCGCCTGCACGGCGCGGGCGTCGCCGTCGTCGACATCCGCCCCGGGCCAGTGCGCACACCCCTGACTGCGCACAAGACGGGCGGACGATGGTTCACCGACGTGGATCGCGCCGGAGCGCTGACGTTCGCGGCGCTGGAGCGGCGCGCGGACATCGCGTATGTGCCGTGGTGGTGGGGGTGGCTGGTCGCGGCGGGGCGCTTGGTGCCGGAGTGGGCGTTCAAGCGCACGAACTTCCGGGCCTAACACCGCCGTCTGGGCCGAACAAGCGTGCCGGCGCCGGCGCCTTAAGTGTCGCGGTCGCGACCAAAGGCCGCGACCGCGAGCACGAAGGGGGGAACCGGAACGACGCGCCGTGTCGTGAACACGTGGCGCCACGCGCCATCCCGCTTGAATCGAATCCGGTGGGCGACGGGATCCGTCCGCCCACGTTGCCTGTTGACACGTGAATGGCGCCGAAGGTTACACATCGGCCCGATCCGGTGCGCCGATGCTCGACCCGGCCCGTTCGTGTTCGGCGATGGCCGCCAAGGCAACTTGTAGGGCGGCCGAGGCGGCCGCGATCGGCCCTCGGCTCCTTCCAGTCGCCCACGCCCTCGGGTACAATCGACCCTCCGTCCCATCCGGCCCGCCGCGCCGCCGACCGGTCCGTCGGCTCCTCCTCCGCGCCGCGGCCCGACCCCTTCGAGGCGCCGTCCATGATGCGTCAAGCGCTGCTCGCGCTGTCCCGTTCCAAGCCGCTGGGCCACTTCATGACCGAGAGCCGCATCGCGTGGAGCGGCGCCAAGCGCTTCGTCGCGGGCCGAACTGTGGACGAGGCGGTGGCCGTCGTGCGGTCGCTCAACGCCGATGGGCTGTCGGCCACGCTGGACTACCTGGGCGAGAACGTGACGACGCAGGCGGAGGCGGACGCGGCGGCGGACGCGTACATCGAGGCCATCGACGCGATCCGCGCGGCCGGCTGCCACAGCGGCGTCTCGCTCAAGCTCACCGCCATCGGCCTCGACCTGGGGGACGATGTGGCCGCGGCGCGGCTCGAGCGCATCCTGGCGCATGCACAGCGCAAGGATCCCGCCGTCTTCGTCCGCATCGACATGGAGGGGTCGGCGTACACCGCGCGCACGATCGAGGCGTTCGAGCGGGCGCGGGCCGGGCACGACAACGTCGGGATCGTCCTCCAATCCTACCTCCGACGCACCGCCGCCGACGCGGATCGCCTGGCGGCGGCCGGCGCGCACGTGCGCGTCGTGAAGGGCGCCTACCTCGAGGCCGACGACGTCGCGTTCCAAGACAAGGCGGACGTGGACCTCGTGTACACGGCGCTCGTGGAGCGGATGCTGGCGCCGGACGCGCGCGCGGCGGGCGCCTACGTGGCCGTCGCGACGCACGACCCGGCGATGATCGCGCACGCCAAGGCGTTCGCCGCGGACCACGGGGTGGCGCGGGACGCGTTCGAGTTCCAGATGCTGTACGGCATCCGCCGCGACCTTCAGCATGGCCTGGCCGCCGAAGGGTACCGCGTGCGGGTGTACGTCCCCTATGGGCGGCAGTGGTATCCGTATTTCATGCGTCGGCTGGCTGAACGGCCGGAAAACGTGGGGTTCGTGTTGCGCAATGTCCTGCGCGAGTCCTGAGGTGTGCCTGCTGCCTTCAGGCGCCGGCTGAGTAAGGCTCAACATTGGCGCCACGCCTTGGTTGAGGGGCCCTTCGCGCAGACGCGCGATGGAGACATGGGCAGACGCGCGATGGAGACATGG
>JBDTSC010000322.1:0-4571 GCA_039931375.1 Ardenticatenales bacterium | reverse complement strand
GACATACGGGACATACGGGACATACGGGACATACGGGACATACGGGACATACGGGGCATACGGGGCATACGGGACATACGGGGCTTGTCGCACCATTCGTGGCGATCGACGGGACCACCGATCATCGATGCACCACCGGCCCCCGCCAACCCCTCGCCCCACCATTGCCGCGTAGGGGCGAAGCAAATTGCTTCGCCCTCCCGCCGGCCACGACTGCACCACCGCCCGTCACGATTGTGCGCCCGCACTGAAATGCCGACGGACTTGCGGCGATGGACTTGGGGCGACGGAGGGGCGGCGATGGACTTGGGGCGGCGACGGAGGGGCGGCGATGGACTTGGGGCGGCGATGGACTTGGGGCGACGGAGGGCGAAGCAAATTGCTTCGCCCCTACTGGGCACCCGTCACCCGGAATGCCGCCGTCCCCGGCCGCCGCCCGGTCTCGCCCGCCGCCATCCAGCGCCACTCGCCGACCGTCGCGCGCACCTGGAACGGGGCGGTGACGGCGCCGTCGTCGCCGGCCGTAGCGGCGCCTAGGTCGAAGCGCAGGCGGGTGTCCGGTTCGAGGGCCCAGTGTTGGACCGGCTCGCCGGGGTCGAAGCCGGTGCCGTGGCCGGTGAAGTTCGTACTGGCCGCGCCGGACGCCGGGTCGACACCGATCGACGGGAAGGCGGCGGGCGCGTTCGAGCACACCCACAACTCGACGTCGTCGATGAGGAACGTCGTCGCGTCGCGCTTGTTGCTGCCGGCGCTGAAGATCACCATCTGGGTCCGATCCACGGGCAGGGCGTACGCGGACAGCCGCCAGCTGTCGCGGCCGGCCAGGTTGCTGAGGACCTCGACGGCGCTCGTCGCGGCCGTCGATCCGTCGACCGAGATGTTCACGAAGTCGAACGGGCTCTTGCTGGTCACGGCTTCGGCGGACGTCATCTTCCACCAGTACACCAGGTGCGCGGACGCCGCGTCGCGCGGCACCGTCACCTTTTGGCGGAACTCGGCCGTCACGTCGTTGCGCCCGAGGAGCTTGGCGGCGAACTTGCCGCCGGAGCGGTCGCTGAAGCCGGCGCCGGACTCGCCGCTGATCGTCCAACCCCGCGTGCCGTCTTCAAAGGAGCCGTTCGTGATCACGTTCGAGCACGACTGCGGCCCCTGCGTCGGAATCGGCCGCGGCGTCGGGCTCGGGCCGTCCGTCGGCTCGACGGTCGGGCCGACGGGCGTCGGCGTCGGCGGCGGGACGCGCGTGGCCGGCGCGGTCGGCGGGGCGATGCCGCGGCCGCCGCAGGCGTCGACGCGGACCGTCTTGAGGACCTTCCGATCGTCCCAGGCGTACGCCCAGGCGACGTCGCCGTCCGCCATCGTCATCATGTCGTCCTTGGGCGCGATCGGGGCGTCGATCGCCACCGGGCCCTCGAGGATCGTCCCGTCCTCCTTGATCTCGGCGATCAGGTGCGAGCCGTTCGCCGTCCACGACGCCAGGAACGTGTTCTTGCCGTAGCGCGCCAGGTGCGGCCCGTCCTCCGTCACGCCGGCCGTGTTCGTCAGCCAGTGCACGGGGCCGATGTCCGCGTCGTTCGAGACGTGCACGACCCCGACGTCCGTCGAGGCGCGGCCCTCGGGCGAGGCGAAGCTCATCAGGAAGCCGTCCTTCAAGGGCACCCAGCCCCCGAGGCGCCCGTCCGAGTTGCCGGAGGCGTCGCCGGACGGCTCGGCGCGGATCACTTTTTCGCGGTGGTTGAAGTGGAACCCCTTGGACGGGTACGAGTCCGACAGGCACGCCGGCCCGAAGCGCGTGCCGTTGTGGGCCAGGCGCAGGTCAAGGCTATGGCTGCAACCCCAGTCCCAACCCTCGCGGTCCCGCGTCACCTTGTTGCCGTCCTTGTCGAAGAACCAGTACAGGTCGCCCTGGTGCTTGCCGTTCGCCCCGAAGAACTGCGTGTTCCCCGAGTACAGCGCGTACACGTTCTCCGCCCACACCAGGCGCGACTCGTGGCCCCAATCGTCCACCCATTTGCTGCCCGTCAGCGTCTGCGACTGCAGCCCGACGAGATCCTTCTTGAAGATCGATTTGCCAGCCGCGTCCAGCCGCATGAGCGACAGCACGACGCCGTTCACCACCGCCATCGTCGTCCCGCCGTCCGCCTCGGCCACCAGCCCGCGCACCTCGCTGCCCGCAACCTCGACGTCGTCCGCCACGCGCGCGCCAAATGCGTCGATCCGGGTCACATGAACCGTGTCGTCCACATCGCTCCACGCCACCTTGGCCCCGTTGTCCGGCAGCGGCGCCAGGTACACCGGATACGTCGTCCGCCCGCGCGTGCCCGACACCTGGATCACGTTCGGGGCGATGTCGATCGGCGCGACGTGCACCCGCTCGGCCAGCGTGCCGCACACCTCGGGCGTCGCGGTCGGCGTCGGGAGGTCCGTCGGCGTCGGCAGGGGCGTCGGGGTGTCGCTGGGCACGGCGGTCGCGGCGGCGGTCGGCACACTCCGGGCGCCGGCGCGGTCGAAGAGGGCGAACAGCGTCGGGAGGAAGACGCGGGGGCTTACGGGCCGATCGCCATCGGCCAGGAGGGTCAGCCGCATACCAGCCGCCGACGCGCCCGCCGGAAGGCACGCCATGGCGGCGACTGCTATCACGGCGATCGTGGTGGTCGTTCGACGCCGCCCTGCTTGCCGCTGATCCATCATCTTGCTCCCCAACCTTGCGTGTGCACATCGTCGCCGCGGACGGCTGAATTCCGAGTTCCAAGCCGTGTGCGAGTGTAGCATGAAAGTCCAGTAGCTCAAGGCGGTCCCGGCAACCGTCTGCCCATGCGCCATAATCCCTTACAATTCTCCCATGATCACGCCCCGTCGTCTTGCCGTCACCCCGCCCGTCGCGCTGCTTGTCGCCTTCGCCGCACTCGTCGCCTGCGCCGCGGCGTCGTCCGCACCGATCGCCGTCGCGGCGACGCCCGTGGAAGGCGCCGTGCGCGCGGCGCGCACCTTGAGCGCCGCCTTGGCCCCCACCGCCGCCTTCGCCCCCGTCGACTGCGCCGAGTTCGGCTACGCTTGGGAGATCGCGCCGGACGAAGCCGTCTGCGGCGACGTGACGGTGCCCCTCCACCACGCCGACCCGCGCGGCCCGACAATCACGTTGGCCGTGGCCGTCGTCCACCGGAGCGCCGGCGCGAGCGATGGCGCCGGCGGCGCCGCTACGTCCTCCATCGCAAACGCCCGGGACGCCGCGCCCCTGATCCTGCTGCAAGGCGGCCCGGGCGCCTCGACGATCGACGCCTTCTTCGACCTGGCGCTCGCCGCCCCCACCGACCGATCCGGCCTGGCGGGGATCCGCGAGCAGCGCGATCTCGTCCTGCTGGACCAGCGGGGCACGCGCTACGGCCAGCCCGCGCTGATGTGCCCGGAACTGGTCGATCTGACGCGCAAGACGATCGAGCTCGACCTGGACCCGGACGTCTACTTCGCCCTCGAGGACGACGCGGTCGCGGACTGCCGCGATGCGCTGGACGGCCAGGGCATCGACATCGCGGCGTTCAACAGCCTTGAGAACGCGGCGGACATCCCGTCCGTCGCCCAGGCGCTCGGCTACGACCGCTTCTCCGTGTACGGCGTGTCGTACGGCAGCCTGCTGGCGCTGCACCTCATGCGACAGCAGCCGCCGGGGCTCGAGAGCGTCGTCCTGGACGGCGTAGTGCCGCCGCCGATCGATTTCAACCAGGAGGCGCCGGCCTCGCTGAACGGCAGCCTGAGCGCGTTGTTCGATGCCTGCGCGGCCGCGCCCGACTGCAAGGCGGCCTATCCCAACCTCGAGGCCACGCTGCGCGACACGCTGGACCGACTGGACGATCATCCGGCCCGCGTGCCGGTGATCGACCCGGCCACGGGCATCCGCTACCGCGCGCTCGTCGACGGACGGTCGCTGCTCGACGCCGTCCACCAGCTCCTGTACGGCGGCCCGGACCTGCCGATCGTGCCCCGCATGATCGACGCCGCGGCGCGCGGGAACGACGGCGCGCTCGGCGAGATCATGGGCTCGTACGCCTTCGACGACTCGCTGGCCGAGGGCATGTACATGTCGACGGTCTGCAGCGAGGACGGCGACATCAACCCGGACGCCGTGCCGCTCGACCGCATCCGCCCGTGGCTGGCCGACCGCCTGAGCGGCGATGCGGACGACATCCTGGCCGGCTGCGACATCTGGGACGTGCCCGCCCTGCCCGCGCCGATCGACGCGCCCGTCGTCAGCGACGTGCCGACGCTGCTGATGAGCGGCCGCTTCGACCCGATCACGCCGCCCGCCTTCGCCGAGGCCACCGCCCGCACGCTGTCGCACGCCCAGCGCGTCGTGTTCCCGGCCGGCGGCCACGGCGCCCTAGGCGATCCTTGCTCGAACGCCCTCGTCGCCGCCTTCCTGGCCGATCCGACCGCCAAGTTGGACACCGCGTGCGCCGCCGACCCGGCCGCGCCGGACTTCCGAACCCCCGCCGACACGTTCTTCAGCCCCGTCCCGCGCACGATGCTGCGCCTGTTCGATCTGCTCGTCCCGGTCGGCGATGAGCCACCGGAGGCCG
>JBDTSC010000321.1:0-4576 GCA_039931375.1 Ardenticatenales bacterium | reverse complement strand
ACCGGGTCCACGATACAAGACCGCTACAGGCAGCATGGCCGGATGCTGGGATCGACCGGTACTTCCGATTGGGGGGGTCCAGGGGGGGTGAAATCCCTCCCTGGCCGGGGTGCAGGGGCCAGGTGGCCCCTGCTTAATGCACGAGCTCAGGCGCCCCGCCACCCCCGCCGAGGCCCTGCGGCTCTGCACGCCCCCCGCCCTCACCGGCCCGCGGACCACCCCCCCCCGCCCAGCCACGTCGGCAGCCCCGCGTACAGCACCGCGCTCGCGCACAGCGCCACGTTCAGGCTGTTGCTCACGCCGCGCACCGGCAGCTCGACCACGGCGTCGGAGAGCGCCAGCAGCGCGTCGCCGACGCCCATGCGCTCGTGCCCGAAGACCAGCGCGATGGGTCCCGCCAGGTCCGCCGCCGCCAGCGGCACGCTCCCTTGTCCCTGCTCCACCGCGACGATCCGCCAACCGGCGGCCTTCAGCGCCGCCAGCTCGGACGCCGGATCGTCCAGGTGCCGCCACGGCACGACGTCCAGGCTGCCGCCGACGCCCGTCTTGGACAGGTGGAAGTCCGCGTGCGGGTTGTGGCCCGGGTACGGCGTGCAGCCCGTCAGCCACAGCTGGGCGACGTTCACGCAGTCGCACAACCGAAACACGAGCCCCGTGTTGTACGCGGAGCGGACGTTGTCTAGCACGACGACGACGGGCAGCCGCGACGCCTCGCGCTCAGCGGCGGTCGGCCGGAGCGCGCGGAGGGCCTCGGTGGTATGGCGGCGGAACACGGCGCTATCCTAGCAGAGGCGCGCGCGGCCGCGGGGCGCAACCAATACGGACCGCCGCGTGTCAATATCGACGCCGCGTGTCCACATTCTGGCCCGGCAAGGGTTCAGGATCGTGCGCAGCGCTTGCGCCCCATCGGGCCGCGCCCTCGTCGACCGCACCCACGGCGCCTACCATGCCCTCGTGGCCGCCGGCGCATCCATCGGGAGTTCCGCCATGACCGCGAACGTCGACCGCCGCCATCGCCCCCACCATCGCCCCCGCCACACCGTGTCGCTCGTCGCGTTCGCGCTGACCCTCGCGTCCGGCTTGGCCGGGGCGACCGCCCGCACGCCCGAGGCGGCCCAGGCGCGACCGGCGGCTCGGACGGCTCAGGCCGCCAAGGGCTGCGTCGCCCGCTCCACGCGCGATTTCTTCAAAGCCGGCACCCAGGTCAGCGGCGTCGGTTGGGGTGAACCGCTCGAGGTCGAGCTGCGGGTCGAGGTCGATTGCGGCTTCGCCGCGGCGGACGCGCTCCAGGGCTTCGCCGTCACCGAGACGTTGCCGGCAGGGTTGACCCTCACCCCGTACGCGGACGACGAGAAGCCGACCGCCTTCAGCGCCACGACCGCCGTCTGGCGCTTCGACGACCTGGGCGTCGAGTCGCAAGACACGGGCGGCTCGCTCGCCCGCCGCGTCCGCTACCGCCTGCGCGCCGCGCCCGTCGACCCGCCCGTCACGCAGGCCGGCGAGGCCCGCGTCGCCTGGCCGGTGGCGTTCGGCGCGCGACTCGTCGATGCGTGGCGGCCGCTGTCGGCGCCGCTGGACGTCCCGCTGGCCGTGTTCGTCCGCCGCGCGGATGCGGACTGCAAGCTGACCACGAGCCGCCGCTACACCCCCGCCGCCGCCGCGCCGGGCGACACCGTCGAGGTCGAGCTGTCCCTGACGCCGCACGGCTGCTGGGCGTTCCCGGTCCAGACGAACGGCATGATCGTCCTGCAGCCGCCGGTGACGTTCACGCCGCTGGACGTCGAGCGCTCCGTGACGACCGCCGGCGCGTGGTACGACCCGCCGACGGGCCCGGACGGGATCTACGGCATCGTCTGGAACGTCGCCCCCACCCCCGCCGTCGTGCCGCCGACGCGCGACTCGAACACCTTGACCGCGCCGATCCGGGCCTGGCAGGGCCAGCGCGGCGGAACGATCGCCGCCGCCCTGCGCGCCGCCGTCGACACGATCGTCAGCCAGCCCGTGGCCCACGAGATCATCTACCTCGTCGGCAACCACGACACCCCCCCATCGCCCAGCGGCTCGGTGGCGGCCGCGCTGAAGAAGGCGGCGGACCGCGGCATCGAGGTCGTGCCGATCTGCGTCGGCGGCGGCTGCGACGCCGCGCTGACGTGGGCCTTCGAGTTCCCCGACCTCCAGCAGCTGCGCAACGCGATCATCCTGGGCCGCATCACCACAGAGCACCGCGGCACGGCCGCCGCGCTGACGTCGATCGCCATCGACGACGCCCTGCCGCCCAACGCACAGATCATCGCCGGCAGCCTCCAGACCAGCGTGCCCGGGCCGTTCCGCGCGGACGCGGCTGGCCTGCACATCGGCCCGCTGAGCGCCGCCGTCGATCGGACGATCGAGGTCCGGTATCGTTTCATAGCGGGCGCGCTGGGCGCGGTGGGCTACGTCGGCGACGGCACGGCCCGGCTGCTGTACAACGACGCCTACGCCTCGGCCCGGCTGCGCCTGCCCCGCGCGCCGCTGGAGGTGGTCGGCGCCGCATCGACCGCGCCGGGCTGCACGCCGCCGGCGGCCAAGACGGCCTGGGAGCCGAGCGTCGTGCGCGGCCAGGACGTCCATGTCACGGTCTCGTTCGACACGGTCTGCGCCAACGCCGCGCGCAAGCAGGACCTCGTCATCATCGTCGACAGCGCGCGCGCCACGACGGCCGACCAGCTCTCGACGATCCGCGGCGCGGTGCGCAACCTGATGTTCAACCTGGACGGCCTGGACATCCACGCTGGCCTGGTCACGTTCGACTGGCGCGTCCGCCGCGTCCCGCTCTCGGGCAACCTGGATCGCGTCCTCGACCGCCTGGATGACCTGGGCGATCTGACCGGCAGCGGCTTCGGCGAGCCGAACATCGCCGCCGGCCTGACCGCGGCCGCCGAGGAGCTGAGCTGGCGCCGACCGGACGCGCACGCCGGCATCGTCCTGCTCAGCAACGGCTACGGCGACCCGGCGCCGATGCTGGCCGCCGCGGATGCGCTCAAGGCGGACGGTGTGCACATCGCGTCCGTCTGCTTCGACACCGCGTGCGACCCGGTGCTGGCCGGCGTCGCCTCGGATCCGGCGGACCACCACGTCGTCCAGCCGCGGCAGCTCGAGACGTTGCTCGGCGCGCTCGCCCGGCGCTACGGCAGCGTCCGGATCGACCAAGCAACGCTGACCGAGACGCTGCCCGCCGACATGGCCCTGGTCGATGGCTCCGCCGACCCGCCGCCGGACCGTGTGGACGGCCAGCGGCTGACGTGGACCGTCCAGGCCCGCACGAGCGCCGCCGACGAGGCGGTGCGCTACGCCGTGCGGCCGCGCGATGTCGGCGAGCGCCGCCCGATCGGCCTGGACGCGGACCTCTCGTTCACCGATCAGCTCGGGCGTGTCAGCAGCGCGCAGCTGCCGTCGCCGGCGGTCACGGTGTATCCGCCCGGCCAGGACGGCCCGTGCACGCCGGATCTGCGCCGGGAACCGCGCCGCCTGGACGGCGTCATCGGCGATCCGGTCCCGTACACGCTCTCCGCCGCCCTGGCCTGCCCGCCGACCGAGGCGATCCTGGACGTCGTGCTGGTCGTGGACCACTCCGATTCGATGGCCAGCCAGGGGCGCCTCACGAACGCCGTCGCGGCCGCTCTGGGCTTCATGGAGCACGTGCCGGCCGGGACGCGCGTCGGCCTGGTCACGTTCAGCTCCGACGTCACCGCCGCCCTGCCGCTGAGCGCCGACTTCACGGCCGTGCGCGACACCCTGGGCCGCCTCGAAGCGAACGGCCGCACCGCGATCACGCGCGCGCTGCGCGCCGCCGAAACGCTGCTCGAGGAGCGACGCCCGGACGCGCTGGGCGCGATCGTCCTCCTGACGGACGGCCGCGAACAGGCCGGCGGCGTGCCGGCGATGCGGGCGACTGCTACGCGCATCAAGGACCGCGGCGTGCGCATCGTCACGGTCTGCGCTGGCGACTGCGACCCGGAGTTGGCCGAGGTGGCCTCGAGCGAGGCAGACGCGCTGCTCGTCCCGGACAGCGCGGCGCTCGTCGGCGTCTTCGAGGCCTTGGCGACGGACCTGGGCAACCTGCAGCCGACCGACCTCCGGATCACCGAGGGCTACACGCCCGACAACGCCCCCCGCCGCGGCGGCTTCATCCCGCAGCCGGCCCTGGGCGACGGCGTCGCCGAGGCGATCTGGACGTTCGATCGCCTGCCAAGGGGCCGCCCGCAGCCGATCCAGGTGGTCCTCGTGCCCAAGGCCGCCGGCATCGGCGAGACGACCCGCTTCGCGCGCCTCAGCTACCGCTTCGGCCGCCAAAGCGGCTACGCCTACTTCCCGAGCGGCTTCATCGACACCCTGGCCCCGACGGCCACCGCGCCGCCGACGTCCACGCCTTCACCCACCCGCCCGCCAACGCTCACGCCCGAGCCCACCGCGACGCCGCCCGGCTGGGTGCCGCCGAGGGGGGAGCGGGTGGTGTGGATGCCGTGGGTGGGGCGGTAGGCGAGGAGGCAGGGCGACACCCTCTCACCGTCACCCCGTCACCGACACCCCGTCACCG
>JBDTSC010000320.1:0-4581 GCA_039931375.1 Ardenticatenales bacterium | reverse complement strand
CGGGACCAGCCGCTCGTCGGGTACCTGCGTGGCAACACGGTCGAGCACTACGACGAGCACCGGCGGTACATCGAGGCGATCGTCGGCGCGGGCGAGCGGCGCTGAGCGGTGGGCGGCGGCAGCGAGCACACGTTGGTCGCCGATTTCGCCGTCGTCGGCTTCACGCTCGGTGCCTCGTCCGTCCTCGATCTCGCTGCAGGCGATCCCTGACCGTCCCCCCGCGATGGGATGCCGCACCGAGGCTCCTATCGCGGCAGCTCGGCAGGATCGGCGGGCGCGTCGATGACCCACAGGCCGAAGGGTCCTCCCCCCCACATGTCGCCGGTCGACACATAGAGACGGCCGTTGTCGAGGGTCATGGTGTCGATGAGATCCGCCTGACCGAGTTCGATGGCTGCCAACGGTTTGGGAGCCTCCGGCGCGCTCAGGTCAAACGCGGCGATCGTCGTGTGGTTGCCGAAGTACAGCACGGACCCGTTTACCGCGAGGCCCAAGAACCCGCCGGAGTCGATCACCATCGGATCCTTCATGTCCTTGGCGGTTCGTGCGTCGACGAAGACCGGTGCGCCCGATCCTCGAGCATCGGCGATGAGGATTCCTTCGTGGGGCTGGGCCATGTAGACATAGCCGCCGTGCGCCGCGATGGCAGATGGATACGAGTTCACGGGCATCTCGACCTCCGCGATCAAGCCGGGACGGCTCGCGTCGCTGAGGTCGACGACGCCCAGGCAGTCGGGGAAGTTCGGGTCGGTCTCCATCATGATGGGCGGCGGCTGGACCGGCTCCTCCGGAAAGAACTCCGGCGGCTCTGTCGGCTGGGCTCGACCACCGCAGCTGCGGATGAGGTAAGCCCGATCGCCGTCGACTGCAACATCCCTGGTCTCGCCATCCAGACGCCCGACTTCCTTCCCGGGCTCGGGGCCAAGGAGCTGGATGACGCGTAGGCTGCCGGTGAGGGGCGTCGGCCCCATGCGCGACTCTCCGACCAGTATGTAGTCGCCCCACGGTTGGACGGTCTGCTGGTCGGTCTCCAAGGCGATCTCGCCCACCTTGATCGGATGATCAGGGTCTTCGATGTCGAAGATCTCGGAGCGTGCCGCTACGAACGAACCGTCCCCCATCCATCCATTGGAAGCCAATGTGATGAGTCTCCGGCCGCCGGCTTCCAGTTGCGCGTAGTTCTTGTCATTCGCCGGAGCCGCCCCGACCTCGGCCGGCGGCTGATCGTCGTGGAACCGCACGAGCCGAAAGCTGCGGTCGCTGCTTAGGAACACCCCTAGACTGCCCGACACGTCATCGATCATCGTCCGGCCTTCGCCCAGATCCCAGCGCTGCATGGCCCTCAGGGACGGCAGCCTGCCCAGCCCCGGCACATCAAATTCCTTGCTGGGCACACCCAGGGTTTGCCGCCACAGCGTCGCCGCTGGAGTGCCGAGGATCGCGGTCTTCGGCACGCCGCCCCTGCTTCTCGCGCCCAGCATGAGCCCGGCGGCGAGCGCGCCGAGGAGACCGACCGAGCCGAGCTGGCGCCAACGTCGACCACTCAGGGCGAAGCGTGGTGCCCGCCCCGCATCATGCGGCAACGCACCGGTGACCGGCTCGCGCCCGTCTGTTGGGGATTCCAAGGGTTGTTCCGCCATGAAGTTTCGCCTCCGTGCGAGCCGCATCCATCGGCCTGACAACCGTACCGCCGAGTCCAACGCGTGTCCACAGGAATCCATAGGAATCGATGACCGGAGACTCTATCATCTGGGACACCCGCGCCATACCCTGTGCCCATCGATTCGATCGCACGCCGCATTCGGCCGCACGCCGCATTCGGCCGCACATCCCACACAGGGAGGGATCATGAACGCCACCAAGCGCATCCGCCTCGCCGTCGCGCTGCTCGTCCTCTCGGGCGTCACCGGCCTGTTCTCCGCCGTCCGCATCCTGTCCGCCGGCAGCGCGGGCTTGCCGCCGCTGAAGGGCGCCGAGGAGATGGGCGGCCCGCCGTTCTGGGCCGGGCTGATGTTCTTCGCGCTGGCCATCGCCGCGTTGTTCAGCGCGTACGGCATCTGGAAGGGCCAGCGCTGGGGCAAGATCGTGGCGATCGTCGCATGCGCGATCAACGCCGTGTTCAACGCTGGCGACGTGCTCAGCGCTGTCATGATCGGCTCCGCGCTCATGGGCATCGTGATGGGGCTCGGCGTGATCGGCCACCTCCTCGTCATCGCCCTCCTCCTACGGCGCGAGCCGGCGCCCGCGTCGATGGCGGCGGTCAGCTGAGCGGCCGACGATGGGCCGGCGGCGTCGTCCTGAGCCGCGGTCTCCTCGCATTCCTCGCGCTGTGCTACTGCGCGCTGGTCTACATCGCGACGATCATCGTCGTCGCGCTGATGGCCAATGCGCCCCACTTCGCGGCTGCGCCGCCGTGGTGGCTCAACGTCGTGGCGCTGATCACCATCGCCTTCACCCTGGCCCCCGTTGCGCGCTGGCTTCAGATGAGCATCGACGACCTCGTCTATGCCCAACAGGACGATCCGTACGCGTTCCTTCGCCAGCTCAACGTCGAGCTCCAGCGTATGGTCAACCCGCAAGCCACGCTGCCGGCGGTCGTCCGCATGATCGCGACCGACCTACGGCTGCCCTACGTCGCCATCGAGGTCGACGAACGATCCGCACCCGCGGCATCGTCTAGGGACACCGCGACGACAGCTGCGGCGACAACTGCGGCGACAACTGCGGCGACAACTAGGGCGACAACTGCGACAACAACTGCGGCGACATCGTCGATACCTGCGGCGACATCGTCGAGGACCACCACCATCGCGTACGGCCACCCTCTTCCCACCGTCCCCACCCACCGCCTCCCCATCGCCTACCTCGACCAGCCGATGGGCGCACTGCTCGTCGGTGCGCGCTCGGTCGCTCGACCGCTCACGCACCGCGACATCGCGTTGCTGGGCGATGTCGCGATGCAGCTCGGCATCGCGCTGTACGCCGCGCGGCTCACCATCGACGTCCAGGCATCGCGCGAGCGGCTCGTGGCCGCGCGGGAGGAGGAGCGGCGGCGGATCCGCAACGACCTGCACGATGGGCTCGCGCCGACGCTGTCGTCCCTGCAGCTGCAGCTCGGGGCCATCGTGCGGCTGATGCGCGCGCGGCCGGACGAGGCGGAGGCGATGGCCGACGTCCTCCGGACGAGCCTCCGCGACGCCACCGCCGAGATCCGCCGCCTGGTGCATGACCTGCGCCCGCCGATGCTGGATGCGTTCGGCCTGGTCGGCGCCGTCCGGCAGCTGTACGATGGGCAGTGGGTCGATGAACCGCGCGGTGACGCCGACGCCGCCAATGTCGCCGACGCCGCCGCCGACGACGCTGCCAACGCCGGTGCCGACGGTGCCGCCGGTGCCGACGCCGGTGCCGACGTCGCCCCGTGGCCCATCGCCTTCGCCATCCACGCCCCCGACCCGATGCCCGCCCTGCCCGCTGCCGTCGAGGTCGCCGCGTACCGCATCGCCAGCGAGGCGATTCACAACGTGATCCGCCATTCCGGCGCCAAGCGCTGCACGGTGCGCTTAGACATCGCCGCCGACGGCCTGCGCCTCGAGGTGCGCGACGACGGCGCCGGATTCGCCGCAGATCGCCACGTCGGTGTCGGGACCGCCTCGATGGTCGAGCGCGCGGCGGAGCTTGGCGGCACGCTCGTGCTCGAGAACGTCGGCGACAGCGACGGCGACAGCGACGGCGACGGCGTCGCGGGCCGCGGCGCGCGGGTCGTAGCGCGGCTGCCGCTTCACATCGACATCGACCGTCCCCGCCCCATCGACCATCCCCACGCGGAGTCGGAACCATGGAACGCTTGACCGTCCTGATCGCAGACGACCATCCGCTCTTCCGCACCGGCCTGCGCGCGCTGTTGGCGTCCATGCCGGAGGTCGCGCTCGTCGGCGAGGCGACCAACGGCACGGATGTCGTTCGGATGGCCGAGGAGCTGCAGCCGGACGTCGTGCTGCTCGACCTGCAGATGCCGGACGGCGGCGGGCTGCCGGCGGTGCGCAAGATCGTCCAGACCAGCCCGCACATCCGTATATTAATCGTCACGATGTTCCAGGACGACGACAGCGTCTTCACCGCCATGCGCGCCGGCGCGCGGGGCTACGTGCTCAAAGACACCTACGACGAGGACATCCGCCGCGCCATCCTGGCCGTCGGCAACGGCGACGCGATCTTCAGCCCGGCGATCGCCGCGCGCATGATCCGCTTCTTCAGCGCCCGCCCCGCCATGGCGAACGAGGAGTTCCCGGACCTCACGGACAGCGAGCGCGCCGTCCTGCGCCTGATGGCCACCGGCGCCAGCAACGACGCGATCGCTTCCCAGCTGGGCTACAGCCCGAAGACGGTGCGAAACTACTCGTCGAACATCTTCGGCAAGCTGCAGGTCGCCGACCGGGCGCACGCGATCGTGAAGGCGCGGGAGGCGGGGATGGGCAGGTAACAGGAGCGATGGACACGTGAACGATCGGATCGACGATCCCCGCCAATTCGACGACCTCTGGGACTTCGCCGACCCCGCCGCCACCGAGCAGCGCTTCCGCG
>JBDTSC010000319.1:0-4582 GCA_039931375.1 Ardenticatenales bacterium | reverse complement strand
AAGCCGCCCAAGCCGCCCTGCCGCCCGCCCGCGCGATCGCCGTCGCCGCGTGGAGCGCCTTGGCCGACCGCACCCCGGCGTACGCCCTCGTGGCGAACGTCGACCTCGTCGTGATCCGGTACGACGACGCGGTGTCCGTGCTCTACGGCCGCTGCCTGCACCGCGGCGCGCTGTTGGCGGACGGGCGCGTCGAGGGCGAGGACCTGATCTGCGGCGTCCACAACTGGGACTACCGCATCGCCACGGGCGTGAGCGCGTACAACAACTCCGAGCGGCTGCCGCGGTTCGCGGCGTGGGTGGACGCCGCCGCGGACGCGGTCCTCGTCGACGAGGCGGAGATCGAGGCGTGGGAGCGAGCGAACCCGCAGGCCTATGATCGCGCCGCCTACCTCGGGCTGTACGCGGACCTCCACCATGGCCCCGAGGAGCCGTTCACGGCCTACATCGATCGCTTGGCGCGGGACGGGCTGTCCAAGGTGGGGCATCACGGCGCCGTCAGCGCGATGGGCGTGCTGCTGACCGAGCTGCCGCGCTGGAGCGACATCCAGATCCTCACCGCGCAGCTGGCCACGCCGCCCCTCCTGGACGACGCGCCGGTGGCCACGTCCCTCGTCGTCGGACCCAAAGCGGCGCGGCCGCTCGTGCTCGACATCCCGCTGATCGTCAGCGACATGAGCTTCGGGGCGCTGTCGCGCGAGGCCAAGGTGGCACTGGCGCGCGGGGCGGAGCTGGCGGGGACGGGCATCTGCTCGGGCGAGGGCGGGATGCTGCCCGCGGAGCAGGAGGCGAACGGGCGGTACTTCTACGAGCTGGCCTCGGCGCGCTTCGGCTGGGACATCGACAAGGTGCGGCGGGTGCAGGCGTTTCACTTCAAGGGCGGCCAGGGCGCGAAGACCGGCACGGGCGGCCACCTGCCGGGCCGCAAGGTGACGGCCGAGATCGCGGCGGTCCGCGGGCTCGCGCCCGGCCAGGACGCGATCAGCCCGGCGCGCTTCCCCGATCTTACGAGCGTCACCGACTTCCGCGCCGTGGCGGACGAGGTGCGGCGCGTGTCCGGCGGCATCCCGATCGGCTGGAAGCTGAGCGCGCAGCACATCGAGCGCGACATCGACTTCGCGCTCGACGTCGGCATCGACTACATCATCCTGGACGGCCGCGGCGGAGCGACGGGCGCCGCGCCGAACCTCTTCAAGAACAACATCTCGGTGCCCACGATGGCCGCCCTGGCCCGCGCGCGGCGCCATCTGGACGCCGTCGGGGTCGGACGGGACGTGACGCTGTTCATCACGGGCGGTCTGCGGATCGAGGCCGACTTCATCAAGGCGATGTGCCTCGGCGCGGACGGCGTGGCGGTCGCCAACAGCGCACTGCAGGCGATCGGCTGCGTTGGGATGCGCGCCTGCCACACGAACAACTGCCCGGTCGGCATCGCCACGCAGGCCGAGAAGTTCCGCAGCCGCCTGATCGTCGAGGCGTCCGCCAAGCGCCTCGCGACGTTCTTCGGGGCCACGGTCGAGCTGATGCAGGTGATGGCGCGCGCGTGCGGCCACGCCCGGCTGGCCGACTTCCACGTGGACGATCTGACGACGTGGAAGCGCGAGGTGGCGGAGCTGACGGGGGTACGGTTTGCGGGGGTTGGGATGCGGTGAGAGGGCGGGGGAGCGCGTCAGCGCGCGCCGATGCCGTCGGCCGTAGCGAGCGCCGGCTCCCCGTCGCCGCGCGGCGGACGGTCGGCGATCCGCTGCTGGACGCGGCGCACGATCCAGGCCGCGTCGCGGCCGACGCCGCCGATCAGCTCCGAGACACGGCTGCGCATCCACGGCAGCCCGAGCAAGTACAGGCCCGGCACGTCCGCGACGCCGCCCTGCTGGCGCAGCTGGCCGTCCGGCCCGAGCGCGCCGTCGATGGTCACCAAGCGGTGGTCCGGGCGAAAGCCGGTGCACCACACCACGGCGTCGAAATGGCCGATCGCCTCGGCGGCGCCGGACGCATCGGCCGCCAGGAAGCCGTGCCGGGCGTCGTGGCCGAGCACGCGGCCGGCGGAGCGGATCCGTTCTTGGCGAAGCGCGTCGCGCAGCTCGAAGCCCATGATCACCTCGCCCGTCCCGAACGTCCACCGCACGAGCGGGTTTGTCGGGCCGATATAGTTGTAGCCGAGCGTCTCGCCCCAGCAGAACACGCTCCGGCCCAGGATCGTCAGCGGCACGTAGCGCGGCGGGTGGCCGATCGCGATCGTCACGTCCCGGCCGGCGTTCGCCAGCTCGACGCTCAGCTGCGCGCCGGAGTTGCCGGCGCCGACGACTAGGACGCGGCGGCCGGGCAATTCAACCGGGTTGCGATAGCGGCCGGAGTGCACTTGGACCACGTCGGCGGGCAGCTGGGCGGCGAAGTCGGGCACGATCGGCTGACGGCAGCCGCCGGTGCAGAGGATGACGGACGCCGCGCGCCATCGCCCGCTCGCCGTCGCCACGAGGAAGTCCTCGCGTGCGCCGTTGCCCGCCGCCGGACGCGCGCCGCCGCCGCGGGCGCTACGGCCGCCGCCGGCCAGCGACACGCGCCGCACGGTCTGGCCGTACGCGATGTCCAACCCCATCCGGTCGGCGTACGATCCCAGGTAGGCCGCCACTTCGTCGCGGGTCGGGAAGCCGTTCGGCCGCCCCGGCATCGCCAGGCCGGGCAGGGCCGAGAAGCGACGAGGGGTGTAGAGCACCAGGCTGTCGTAGCGGTCGAGCCAGGCGGAGCCGGCGACATCGGCCGCTTCGAGGGTCACGGCCGAGAGGTCGGCCGCACGCGCATGGTACGCGGCGGCAAGGCCGGATTCGCCGGCGCCCACGATGACGACATCGACCGTTCGTGTTTCGTTCACGGGCCCATTCTACTCTTTGACGATCCGAACGGCCGCGATTGAACTCTTGACGCGGGGCAGGTGGATGCCCGCCGCGGGCCGCCGTTGACGGGCCGGGCCGGGCCGCCTATCGTTCCGCCATGTTCCATCCGGATCCCGACGTCCTTCCCACCGAACTCACCGAGCGCCGTGCCCTCGTGCTCGGGCTGATCGTGCGCGAGCACATCGCCCACGGGCAGCCCGTCAGTTCGAACTGGCTGGTCGATCACTACGACCTCGGCGTCTCGAGCGCCACGCTGCGCAACGAGATGGCGGCGCTCGAGGACCTCGGCCTCCTCGGCCAGCCGCACACGTCCGCCGGGCGCGTGCCGACGGTGGCGGGCTATCGGCTGTTCGTCGAGCGGCTCATGCGGATCGCGTCCTTGCCCGCCCGCGAGCGGCGCTCGATCCGCCAGCGGTTCCACGAGGCCGGCCACGACGTGGAGCGCTGGCTGCGCCTGGCGGCCGGTGTCGTCGCCAAGGCGTCCGGCGCCGCCGGGCTGGTCGTCGTGCCCGACACGCCCGCGCTGCCCGCGGAGCTGACCGTCCCGCGCCTCTACCACGCCGGCCTGGCGGACGTCATCGAGGCCCCCGAGTTCGCGGAAGCGGCGCCCCGCCGCGGCATCGTCTCCCTCCTCGAGCGCGGCGACGGCCTCGCCGCCGTCCTCGACCGGCTGCCGCCGGACGGCGTGCACGTGCTGATCGGCGGCGAGCCGCCCCTCGAGCGCCTCCCGTACCTCACGCTCGTCCTGGCCCGCTTCGGCCGCGCCGGCCAGCACGGGATCGTCGGCGTCGTCGGCCCGACGCGGATGGCGTACGAGCGGGCGGTGCCGGCGGTGGGGTTTGTGAGCGGGGTGATGTCGGGGGTGGTGGGCGGGGATATGGGAGGGTAGGGGGTGATGGGTATCGGTGTAGCCATGGGTATCGGGGTAGCCATGGGTATCGGGGTAGCCACGGATATCGGTGTAGCCACGGGTATCGGTGTAGCCACGGATATCGGGGTAGCCACGGGGGTCAACGGCTGAAGCCGTCGCTGGGGGTGGCCTTTGGCCACCGCGCGCCTGCCTTCGCAGGCGCCAAGACAGGACAGGTGCTAAGACAGGCGCCAATACTGGTATCGGGTGCAGGATTGGGTAGTCGGGGGGAGAGGGCGGTCGCTGAGGCGTACATCGAGAAGTGAGGTGATGCGGTGGGGCGGAATCGGCTGGGGGTGTACTTGCATTTGGTGTGGGGGACGTGGGATCGGGAGCCGCTGTTGACCGATGGGATCGAGGGTCCGGTGCATCGGATCATCGGGCAGGAGGCGACGAATTTGGGGTGCGGCGTGGTCGCCGTCAGCGGTGTCGCCGATCATGTACATGTCCTTCTTGAATTTCCCGCGACGATCTCGATCGCCGATCTCGTCCGGCAGATCAAGGGCGTGTCCGCGCGTTGGGCCGCGGATGCCCGCGGCGGCGTCGGCGCCTTCAAATGGCAAGGCAGCTACGGCGCCTTCTCGATCTCCGCCAGCCACGTCGACGTCGTCGCCGCCTACGTCAACCACCAAGAGCAACACCACGCCGCCGGCACCCTCATCCCCCGCCTGGAGTTCGACCCGCCACCTCGCCGCCCCTCTCCTGGCGCCTGCGAAGGCAGGCGCGCGGTGGCACGCAGTGCCACCCCCAGCGACGGCTTCAGCCGTTGATCCCGGCGACACCC
>JBDTSC010000318.1:0-4594 GCA_039931375.1 Ardenticatenales bacterium | reverse complement strand
GCCTCACGTGCCTCACGCGCCTCACGCGCCTTGGCCCGCGGATCGCTCCGTCGCTACGATCTCCGCCAGGATGCTCACCGCGATCTCCGCGGGCGTCTTGGCGCCGATCGACAGGCCGACGGGGCCGTGGATGCGGGCGATGTCCGCGTCTCCCCAGCCGGCCGCGCTGAGCCGTTCGCGGCGCGCGACCTGGCTCACCCGCCCGCCGAGCGCGCCGATGTAGCCCGCGTCGCTGCCGAGCGCGGCCGTCAGGGCGGGATCGTCGATCTTCGGGTCGTGGCTGAGGATCACGACGGCGGTCGTCACCGAAGGTGCGATCGCCCGCAGCGCGTCGGCTGGCCCGTCGTGCCGGATCGCGTCGACGCCCGGGAAGCGGTCCTGCGAGGCGAAGGCGCGGCGCGGATCGACGATCGTCACCGGGCGGTCGATGGCCGCGGCCAGTTTGGCCAGCGCGACGGCGATCTCGCCCGCGCCCACGATCACGACGTGTGGGCGCGGGGCGAGGGTGACGGTGAAGCGTTCGACGGGCGTCGAAGCGGCGGAATGGATCGCGACGTCCGCACCCTCGTCCGCATCCATAGCCGCGTCCATGGCTGCATCGCTTGCCACGTCGACGTCGACGTCGGCGTCCGCGTCCTTGTCGTGGTCGACGTCCGCGTTCGCGTCCGCTTCGCTGTCGACGTCGACGTCGTACCCCACTTCAGCCGCGCCCATGCCTTCGGGATCCGAAACGTCGCCGCGGCCATCGGCGACCACGCGCCCATCCAACGAGCGCTGGCCGACGAGCGCCGCCGGGCCGCCGACGATGCGCGTCAGCGTCGTCGGCGCCGCATCCGCCAAGGCGCGCGCCACGGGCTGCCAGGCGGCGCTGGTCCATCGCTCCAGCCAGACGTCCAGCTGGCCCCCGCACGCCAAGCCGACGGACCACGCCGTCTCGTCGCCGACGTCGAACGTCATGCGCCGGGGCGCGCCGTCGCCGGCCAGCATCTCGACCGCCGCGTGGATGACGGCCGCTTCGACGCAGCCGCCGCTGACCGAGCCGCTGAACGCGCCGTCGGGCGCGATGGCCATGGCGCTGCCCACCGGCAGCGGCGCCGAGCCCCACGTGCGCAGCGTCGTCGCCAACGCGATGGCCGGCGCGCCGGCGTCGAACCAGCGCGTGATGTCGGGGGCGACGGCGTGCATCGGCTTCCTCCTCGGCGGGCGCGCGGGCTTGGCAGGGGCAGCAGGGCGCCAACGACCTCCTTGGCGGGGTCTCGGCTGCCGGCTATTATCGGCCCCGCACCGGCGGCGGTCACACCGGGCCGCAATCCAGGAGGCGATCATGGCGCGACACGTGTTCCAGGTGAACGGGCAGCCGCGCGAGGTCGACGCGCCGGACGACATGCCGTTGCTGTGGGTATTGCGCGACCTCATCGGCCTGACCGGCACGAAATTCGGCTGCGGCGAAGGCGGGTGCGGCGCGTGCACCGTTCTGGTCGACGGCGCCGCCGCGCAGAGTTGTCAGGTCTCGGTGGCCGACGTTCACGGCAGCGACGTCACGACGATCGAGGGCCTGTCGGTGACCGGCGATCACCCCTTGCAGCGCTCCTGGATGGCCGAGGACGTGCCGCAGTGCGGCTACTGCCAGGCAGGGCAGATCATGGGCGCCGCGGCGCTGCTGGCCAAGTCGCCGCGGCCGTCGGACGCGGACATCGACGCCGCGATGGCGGGCCACGTCTGCCGCTGCGGCACGTACGTCCGCATCCGCGCCGCGATCCATCGGGCGGCCGAGGAGGTGCGCTCGTGAGCGGTGACGTCTCCCGCCGCGACGTGCTGAGGGGTGTCGCCGGCCTTCACCTGGCCGGCATCCTCGGACCGTTCGACCGCGTCCTCGGCTTCGTGACGCCCGGCATGCGCGCAGAGTTCGGCGGAGGGGCGTCGACGGCGACGACTGCGGCGGACGCGGCGGCGTCACCCGACGCGATCGCTCAGGACGCCGGCGCGGCGCTCAGCCAGTGGGTCACGGTCGGCGCGGACGGCGTTGTGGCGATCACGGTGCACAAGGGCGATCTGGGCCAGGGCGTCCGCACCGGCTTGGCGATGATCGTCGCCGAGGAGCTCGACGCGGACTGGTCGTCCGTCACGGTTGTCCAGGCGCCCGCCGACGGCGCGTACGGCAACCAGGGCGTCGGCGGCAGCGGCAGCACGACGGGCAGCTACACGATGCTGCGGAACGTCGGCGCCGCCGCGCGCCTCATGCTGGTCGAGACGGCCGCCGCCCGCTGGGGGATCCCGGCCGCGCGCTGCCGCACCGAACGCGGCATCGTCCGCAGCGACGATGGGCGCGAGGCGACGTACGCCGCGCTGGCCGTCGACGCCGCCAAGCGCACACCGCCGGCGGCCGACGCGGTGCAGCTGAAGAACCCGTCCGCGTTTACGCTGATCGGCCAGCCGCGGCCGCGCGTGGACAACGCGGACGTCGTCACGGGCCGGGCGCAGTACGCGCTGGACCCGCAGCGGCCGGGCACGCGCTACGCGGTGATCAGCAAGTCCCCGTTCGTCGGCGGCCGGCTGCGCAGTTTTGACGATGCCGCGGCGCGCGCGGTGCCGGGCGTGATCGACGTCGTCAACCTCGGCAGCGGGGTCGCCGTCGTCGGCGAGCACACGTGGGCGGCCCTCAAGGGGCGCGCGGCGCTCGACATCGAGTGGGACGATCGCGGCAACGCGGCGCTGTCCACCGACTCGATCATGGCCGCCAAGGCCGCCGCGCTGCCCGAGCCGGCCGCCTTGGACGCACCGGGCGCACGCATTGTGACCTCGACGCTCGACCTGCCGTTCCTGGCCCACGCCACGATGGAGCCGATGACGTGCATGGCCGAGGTCGCCGGCGACCGCGTGACGGTGTGGGTGGGCACGCAGAGCCCGGACAGCGCGCGCCGGGCCGCGGCGCAGGCGGCGGGCGTCGCCGAGGCGAACGCGACGGTGCACGTCATGCTGATGGGCGGCGGCTTCGGCCGGCGCGGCGGCACGGAGTGGGTGCGCGAAGCCGTGACGCTCAGCAAGCGCCTCGGGGCGCCGATCAAGCTGCTCTACCCGCGCGACGAGGACATGCGCACGGACAACTTCCGCCCCGCCAGCCACCACCGCCTGCGCGGCGCCGTGGACGGAATGGGCAAGATCATCGCGTGGCAGCACCACGTGGCGTCCGGCGGCAGCGGCAACGGTCCAAACAGCGGCCTGGCCGGCCAGGCGCGGCCCAACTACACCGTCGCGGGCATCGACGCGCAGGGCTTCGGCGTCGCCGACCCGGTGTCGGTGGGGGCGTGGCGGTCCGTCTCATCGTCCCAGCTGAACCCGGCGAACGAGGTCCTGATGGACATGCTGGCCGCCGCCGCTGGCCAGGACCCGCTGGCGTTCCGGCTGGCGAACCTCACAAACAACCGCCTGCGCGGCGTGCTGCAGCTGGCCGCCGAGAAGGCCGATTGGGGCCGGTCGCTCCCGCCGAGGCATGGCCGCGGCATCGCGGCGTGCGCCGGCTGGGGTTCGTACGTGGCCCAGGTGTGCGAGCTCGAGGTCTTGGGCGATGGCCGCGTCAAGGTCCACCGCGTCGTCGCGGCCGTCGACTGCGGCCAGGCGGTGAACCCCTTGAGCGTGCAGGCGCAGATCCAGGGCGCGTCCGTCGACGGCCTCTCGACGGCCCTGGGCGCCGGGATCACGATCGACGGCGGCCGCGTTCAGGAGCGCACGTTCACGGACTACGTCTGGTTCCGCATGGCGGACACGCCGTCCATCGAGGTCCACGTGGTCACCGGCAAGAGCAGCTCGCCCGGCGGCATCGGCGAGGTCGGGTACCCGGCGATGCCGGCCGCCGTGATGAACGCGGTCTACGCGGCGACGGGTGTGCGCGTCACCCGGCTGCCGATCCAGCCTGGCGATCTGGTGGCGGCGGGCGCGCCGACGGCGGAGCCGACGCGCTCTTCGACGGCCGTGCCGACGATGGCGCCGACGACGGCGCCGACCGAGGTGCCGCCGACCGCACCGCCGACCGCCGCGCCGCCGCGCCCGACGGATGGGCCGGACGGGACGACGTCGACGGTGTTCCTTCCGTTTGGCGGGACGGGGCGGCCATGAGCATGCCGGATGGCCGGACCGGTGGGGCCGTGGGGTGGTGATGCCGTGGGCGTGCCCCCGCCCCCGGCGCGCTGTCGCGCGCCGACCCCGCTCCCAATTCTGGGGGCGGGGTGTTGGGCGGGGGGGAGCGGGAGGCGCGGCGGTGCTGGTCGATCGGGCACGGCTTGCGTCTTCTATGGTGAAACGGGATGCGTTTCTATGGTGAAACCTGGTGCGTTTCTATGGTGAGAGCGGTCCGGTTTCTATGGTGAAACCTGGTGCGTTTCACTGTTGCTTTCGCAGCGGGAGCGATGGTGTGTGCGGCGGCGGCGTTCCAGCTGGCCAGGGCAGCCCAGCAGCGTCGGCGGTAGGCCGTCCGATCGACGGGTCCTCGACATCGCTGCCATCGACATCCACCCATCGACCAAGGAGACGCTGCATGAAACCCCGCTCCGTCCACGCGGCCATCCTCGCTTTCGCCCTGATCGCGATCCCCGTGGCG
>JBDTSC010000317.1:0-4609 GCA_039931375.1 Ardenticatenales bacterium | reverse complement strand
CCGCTTCGACGACGCCGTCCGCGAACCGCGGGACGAGCCAGCGCGTCCCGGCCGCCGCGGCTCCGGCCAATCGCGCCGCGCTGGCGGTCCACGGCCCGAGCGGGCTGGCCACTACGTCGATCGCGACGCCCTGCAGCGCATCGCCCGCGCCCGTGAGCGTCGCCGTCGCGGTGCAGCCTTCGGGCAGCGTCGGATCGGCGGCGAGGTCGATGGTGTGGCTGGCCTGCGGCCCGAGCGTGAACGGCGCGCCCGTCAACCGAAAGCCGGCGCACGGACCCACCACGCCCACGTACGTCGGGCGCACGCCGATCGGCTGGGCGGCGGTGTTGACGACGACCAGGCGGGAGTCGCGCCGCGCCCCGGAGATCGCGCCAGGCACCGCCACGCCCCGTTGGACGCGCGGCGCGAAGAGCGCGCTCGATGCGTCCGATGTGCGCTGACCGGCCACGTCGTAGACGCCGAACGCGCTTGTGCGCGCCTCGACGCGCACCTGCGCCGCCAGCAAGCGGTCGCTCGTGATGCCCACCGAGCCGCCGAATCCCGCCAGGCCGCCGCTGGGCGTCGGGTCGGGGAAAGCGACGGCCAGCGACGAGCGCGGCGCGACGTTGACCGTGCGCCGGCCGACCGAAGCGCCGTTCCCGTCGCGCAGCTCCACCGCCGCATGGACGATGAACGTTTCCGGGTTGTGAAGGAACAGCGCGCTGGTCTCCCCGGCGCGGTCGATCGGCGCGAACGGTACGACGAGGTCGAAGCCCTCGATCGCCGGTTCGGCCAGCACGCGCCCGCCCCCATCCCACGCCGTCCGCGCCGCGGCGCCGACGTACCCACCGCCCGCGACGACGGCCGCGAACGCGCCCGGCGGCACGTCCGACAGCTCGGCCAACGGAAACGCGATCGGCGCCATCGGATCCCGGTTCGACGCCAGCCGCGTGGCCCCCACGCGGGCGCCGGCGGCGGCGTAGAGGTCGATGGCGAGCGTGGCGGGGTTGATGCCGACGTTCGCCACGAGTAACGTGCTGTTTGCGCCGCCCGCCGTGCCGCGGCCGGGGAGGAAGGGCGGGAGCGTGGGCGTTGGCGTGGGCGTGGGCGTTGGCGGGGGCGGGGGCGTCACGTTCGCCAGCGCGCTGCGCAGGACGAGCGGCAGGAGCTTGGGGAAGAAGAATCCCTCGACGTCGCGCTCGTTGTGGAGTACGGACGCCGGCCAGAGCGCCGCGTCGCCGCCTGTGACTCGTTCGGAGCGGACGAACGCGACGATCGTCGTGTCGGAGGTGACGATGGCGCCGCCGGCCGTGGTCCGCAGCGCCGCCGGGATCGTGTCGGACCGCAATCGCCAGACGCGCCACGGCTCGACGAGGCGGCGGCAAGCGTCGCCGCAGTCGACGCGGGCGCCATCCGGGCGCGCCAAGTCGATGCGCACGCTGGCGGTCTGGCTGTCGATGTTCATGATGAACAGATCGCTCGAAAGAGCGTTGTTGTCACCGTCGTCGGCGAACCACGGCACGACGAGCGCGCCGCCGGGCGATGCGCCGTCCGCAAGGGTCAAAGCGTCGGTCGCCGCCGCCAGCGTTCGGCTGCCGCGCGATTGGCGCTCGAAGAGCGTGGCGACGACGGGTTGGCTGGCCATGACGAGCGCGCGAGCGATGCAGCCGGCCGGCAAGCCGCTCGGACCCGTCACCAGGCCCGTCGCGTCGCCCTGGTCGAACAGCGCCATGCTGCCCCCAGCCAGCGTCGCCGCCTCGTGCGCGAACGATCGTCCGGTACACGTCCCGCCGACGCCGACGTAGCTGACGTGGACCTCGGCCGCCGCTGGCCGCGTGTTGACGACGGCCAGCTGCGTCGCATCGGGCCCGAGCGACGGGTCGTCGCTTAGCGCAGCGTGGGCGAGCGGGACGAACAGCTCGGTCGATGCGGACGAGGCGGGGACGCCCGCGAAGTCGGCGACGCCCTCTGCGCCGTCGATGTCGATCATGGCGTGGACGGCCGTCAAGTGGTCCGACGTGATCCGCAGCGCACCGAGGAAACCGCCATCGGCATTGGGCCGCAGCGTCACGAACGCCGGGTCGCTGCCGAGGTCGATCGTCGTCGAGCCGCCTGCGGGAATCGTGTAGTCGGCCACGACGTCCGGCACGCTGCGGCCGAGCGCGAGCGCGGCGACGTGGAACGTGCCGCTGACCTGCTCGCTGGGTGGGCCGATCTGGCCGTTCTGAATCGTGACGACGCTCGTCGCCCCATGGTAGGCCGCGACGGCCAACGGGACCCAGACATCGGCGGTGTCGGCGCCGTCGACGCCGTAACTCTCGCCCCCCGGCGCATCGATCGCCCAGCCGCCCGTCGCTGGCCAGGCGTGGCGGGTGCGCACCGTGGCCGCGCCCGTTCCGACACGCCCGGCGAACACGCCCCGCCCGGCCGCGTTCGGCGCGCTGAGCACCGCGTTGGCCCAGCCGTCGTCCGGCACGTCGAAGGGTACCGATGGTTCGTCGACGATCGTACCTTGGCGGCGGAGCGTGAGGCTGGCCGAAGCGCCTGTCGTCAGCCCGAGGGCGTCGATGATCGCCAGCGTCGTCTGCCCGTTGGCGTCGATGCCGGCAGCGCCGGCCCGCGCGGGTCCCGGCGCCGGGCGCGCGCCGACGATGCCGACGGCGCACACGAGCGCGACGGCGAGCGCGGCGACGGGGTTGGCACGGCGCCGCCGGGGCGGCGTACGAGCGGAGAAGCGGGACATGCGGGCGACTCACATCAGCGCGCGGCGCCCTCGTGGGTGCCGCGCGCATCGGCTACACGGATGCTATGACCAGCGGTTGAGGACGAAGGCGACATGGAATATGGAACGACGGTTGGCGCTTGGTCGCCTTCCTGGGACCGCCGATCCCCAGCTCGGCGCGCCCAGGGGACGGCCGCGTGCTGGTGACAAGCCGAGCGTGATCGTTCCTCAACCGCCTACGGCCACACCCGTCGCAGCGCCGGCAGGTACACCGTCGTCCGTCCGCCCGTCACGACCGCCATGGCCTCGCCGACGTACGTGTGCGCGTCGGGCGACGTCATCTCGGCGCGGATCGTGTAGCGGCCCGGACGCGTGTACGGCAGCGTGATCGTCGGCGCGCCGGTCGTGATCGGCGGGCGACCGTCGCCGGCGTCCCAGCGCCAGCGCTTGGCGATCGGTACTCGGTCGGGCTGGAGGGCCTCGGCGTGGACCTCGACGGACTCGGGGTGGTCGGGGACCGGCGCCGTCGTCACGTGGATGGAGATGTCGTCCGCCTCGGTGGCCCAGGCCCAGACCCGTGCGAGCACCTGGCCCCGCGTCAACGTGTCGTCGCCCGTAGCCACCGCCTCGACGTTGAAGCCGGCGAACATCGCGCGCCACGGGATGCCTTCGCTGCGCGTCGGCTGTTCGAGCGTTGCATCGGCCGTGACGCCCGTCATCGCGGTGCCGCCGCCGTCGATCTCGAGGAAACTGTGAACGTACGGGAAGATGCGGTCCGCCACGCCGACGGCGCCCAGGCCGGTGTCGGGCGGCGTCTGCTGCGTCCCGCCGGCCGCCTGCGTCCGCAGCGACGCCAGCGGCACGCCGAGATCGACGACGGCGCCGCCTGGGCCGGCGTCGGGGCTAGCGACGGCGGACAGGCGGATCGGCTTGTCGAAGAGGCGGACGGGCGTCAGGTTCGACTTGAGGGCGGCGTTGTCCGTCGTCAGGTCGAAGCCGGCGAAGTAGCGCGAGAGCAGCATCATCGCCCCGCTGGTCTGTGTGTCGAGCGCCGCCGTGAGGCCGTGGTTGTAGCCGGTGCCGCTGATGAGCATCCGCCCTCCCCCTAACAGGTACATCTGGAGCGACGTCATCCCGCCCGGGAGCCGGTCCAGCGGCGCGTTGCCGTCGCCCGCGGCCACGATGACCAGGCGGTAGCCGTCGAGTACCGACAGCGGCGGCGCGCCGACGTGCGCGTCGCCGGCCACCGTCCAGACGTCGTGCGTCAGGCCGAGCGTGTCGAGCGCTGAGGTCCAATAGCGGCTGTTGTCCGGCCCGTCGTCGAAGCCGCCGCCCCCGCCGGGCAGGCCGGGGATGCCGGGGATGCCGCCGCCGGCGGCGCTTGCGCGGCGGCGGACGTTGATCAAGAGGATGTCCTCGACGGCCGGTGCGACGCGCAGGCGGTACGTGGCGTGCACGCTGCGGTCGCCGCGGGTGAAGACGATGCGGCCGTCGTACTCGCCGGGCGCGAGGCCGGTCGGGTCGAGGCCGACGCGCAACGTCGCCGTGCCGCCCTCGCCGACCGTCACGGTCTGCCCGTCCGGGAACGCGACGGGCACGACCGCCGGACCGGTGCCCGGCGCGTGGGCCACCGTCCACTCGGCGCTGCCCTCGGGTGCGAGGCGGGCGTCGGTGAGCGTGAAGCGAACGGTGCGCGAGCGGATGTCGCTGCCGGCGGGCATCGGCACCGGCCCCGACGTGTCGGGCGGCGTGAGCGTGCCCAGGTCGACCGACGGCGGGTCGATCAGCAGCCGTGGGTCGATCGCCGCTGCCAGGTCGAGCCGCCCGGCGCCCTGTTCGCTGGCCGGCGCCAACGCCTCGGCGGTCTCCGTGATCGCCCCGCTGCCGCCGACCCCGCCGACCCCGCCG
>JBDTSC010000316.1:0-4619 GCA_039931375.1 Ardenticatenales bacterium | reverse complement strand
CGCCAGACCAGTTGCGGGTCGAGGTCGCGGTTGCGGGCGTAGCGGATGTCCACCGGGCGGTCGGTGCCGGCGGCGACGACGGAACCGAGCTCGGCGGTGGGGATGTTCTTGCGGGTGGCGTCCTTGTGGCGGAGGGTGGCGACGGATTTGGGGGTCGGTGTCTTCTGGGCCATCGATCAACCATCCGCAATCGTGGGGGCGTCGAGCGCGCCGGAAATGTGCAACGGCCGAATGATTACGGCACGAATTTCAGCGTCATATCGTAGCAGAGAAGCGATGAGCGGTCGGCGTTATAGAACCCCCGACGAACCTTGATCGTAACGAACGGCGGGATGTTAGGTTGATCGCCTGCGACGGGATACGTATACCTCACCGTGTAGTCTCCCGGCGGGACCGGGCATTGCAGGCCCGACTTGCTCAGCACGCTGCAGAGATCCACGTCCCGGTCGACGATCACCATGGCGCCGACTTTCCAGACCTCGTGGAACGTCGCGCCCTCCGTGATGACGTCACGGAGGCTGAATCTCCAAATCTCCGTGATGTCCTTCTTGATAGAGGGGGGATCGGGATCGAAGCTCAGGTCCGTCAGCTCCATGGCCCAGGGGCCATCCGAACAAAGCTTGACCGCGTTAGTCATTGCCCGTACGTCGCGTGTAGGCCGGGCTACATGGATTCGCGATCCGCACCATCGAGCAGCCCGGCCACCGAAATGTCCTCATCGATCGCAGGCCAGTGAATGCTGACCCCGCCGCCATCAATCTCGTATTGACTTCGCTGCGCCTGGCTGGCGCCGTGTAAGCGCGGGAACCAAAGGATCGGCACACCGATCACGCGGCCATCCGACAGGGTGACATGCATCATCGCGTCATCGAACGCCACGCCCGTCGCCAGTGCGCTCGTCGGGTGGTACGCGCTCGACACGGTCCGCCTTGACATGGACATGAGGGGGTTCGATGCCTTCGTTGCTGTAGAACAGGAATCGGTAGCGCCCCACCCGCAACACGGTTGGCATCGGTGTACGTCCACGTCCTCGGTGTTCGGCTCCGGTTCGGATCAAGGTTAGGCGTCGGCAGCACGATCGTCAATCACGTGCCGCAACCGAGAGAAGGGCAACCCCAAACAGATCGAAGGCCAGCCGCTCCGGCGCCGTCTCCGGCGCGCGCCCATCGACTCCTTCGTCTCGGATGCCAGCCGGTGCTCGGCCTTGCCGTTATCGTCGCCTTTCAGATCGACCATTTTCCCGGCGCCGGCAGAATGGTCGATGGCCTCGAATCCGACGCTCAGCGGACGTGTGCTTGCCAAGCCGGCGGCCCGACGCGCAGCGGCGCCCAGCCGCTCAAGCCCCTGGCGTGCCGCGCGCGTTTCCCACCGGGCGCATGCGCTCCCCAAGCCCCTCACCCCGCCGCCCCTGCTACAAGCGCCCAGGTAGCTGGGCGTCGACCAGGAACCTCATGCCGCGACCATCGTGATCCGCTTGACCTGACTAAGCTTCGCCGCGAATGCGAGCGCAGCCAGGATGTCCTCGGCCACCAGGTCAGGATAGTCCGCCAGGATCGCTTCATGCGTCATACCGGCCGACAGAAGCTCGAGGATGACCTCGACCGGATAGCGCAGCCCCCGGATGCACGGCTTGCCGTGGCAGATCTCAGGATCGATCGTGATGCGCGAAAGGCGAGGATCCATGACTCGAACTCCCAGCAATCCCTGGCGGAAGCACCGCTATCGACGCAGCATAGCGCCGACACAATGCCGGGGCGAGAGCCACACAGGCACTGTGATTGTTCAAACCGCAGGGGACCCGTGACCTGACTCCCAGCGCACATCACCGCTCGATGAAGTCGTACACCGGCTCGCCGACGGCCTCGAGCAACAGCCTGCCCGTGCCGGCGACGTTTCCGAGGCGCATCTGCCAGCGGGTGTCCGCGCCCCCTCCGTAGGTGCTCTGGGTCCGGTACACAAAGTGGTCGTCGTCGAGCCAACGGCCGGCGCTGGCATACTGCGATGGCAGGACGCCGACGGCGATCATGCACGGACGGCCGATGAAGAGTTCCACCGAATCCGCGTCCGCCGGCTCGTCGACATCGCCCTGGTCGAACGCCGGGTCGCACTCGTACACGTGCTTCTCGAAGAGGAAGTTCTTCCCGTCGGGTGCCCATCCGTCGAACTCGATGAGGCAGGCGCGCTCGTAGACGTCTTTCCAGACGCCATCACAGCTGGCAAGCGCGAGTTGCCAGATGTTCGGGTCTCTCGGCGGATCGTGCTCGACGATGGCAGCGATCAAATCGTGCGGCGATGGCGAGACGCTCAGAACAGAGTGATCCGGCGATGCGGACCAAGACTCGGCCGAGGCGCAGGTCGGCGGTGGTACTGCCGAGCCTACGTCCGAAGCAGGCCTCGAAAGGTCGCCAGGCGACGCGACCTCCTCGCCGGTGTCGGCATCGACGCGCCAGCGGTCACCGCTGGTCTCAGCGCCTTCGCCGTCAACGGCCGGCCGGGTGGAATAGGTGATGGCATGGCTGTTCGGCACCCACTCGACCTGCCCAACCTCAGTGCCGTCGGCCCCCGTCGCGGTCGGAATCGCGGCAAGATGAGCCGTGCTCACAAGCGCGCGAGCGTCGCCTCCGCTGGTCGGCACCACCCAGAGGCTGTGGTGTAGTCCATCGAGGCGCCGCAGGAACGCGACCAGCGCACCATCGCCCGAGAGGTAGATCGACGTGACATCGCCCGAGCGGTACAACTGCCTACCCGGCCCGGCACCGTCGGTCAGATACAGATCGCCTTGACTGACGTACGCGATGAGGAGCGTGGGGTCGGCGCTAGCCGCGCGCTGCGCGTAGTCGTCCGCTGTCGGTGCGTTGTGGCAAGGCACGCCGGAGGGGGTCCCCGACGGAAGAACGGCGCTGGGCACAGACCCCAGCCGCGTGCGGTCCAGCGACGTCATCTGGCATCCCGCGCTGCCAAGCAGCATTCCGAGCGGCGCCGCTACGAGCCACACGTGACGTAGCTGGGACAGGCGATGTGAGCTAAGCTTCGGTGCAATGTGGCTCACATTTGGCTCCCGTCAATCGTAGGGTCCGGGTCGGCTGCGAGGACTATAGCACTGCCCTGAACCCGGACAGCTTGGCGCCTCGTCCCCCTTGGGCGGACGATGGAGGACCGGACCGCCACGGTTGGCCAGATGGAGGTGCAACAGATGGGGCTCGGGAGCCAGAAGGACGCGATCGACCCAACGCGCAGTGCGGCCCGGCGCGCACTTCCTTATCGTCGCGGCGCACGCCGCCTTCAAGCGCCATCTCATCCGCTATCGGACGATGACTTGGAGGACCAGACCCGAGCGCTCGACTGGATGTCCGTTGGTGATGACATGCGGCTCCAGAAGGTAAGCACGGGGGCCCACCCTTCGTCGGGCACGCCGGTGGCGTTCTGCTCGCAAGTCGGTCGTGACGCGCGCGAGCCAGCATCGTCGTTGCCAAACATCACCCCGTGCCCGATCCCACAATCCGCGTGGCCCTTACGCGCCCTCCGCCTGTCGGCCGCGCTCATAGCGGCCGCCGTGGCGCTGACCGTTGTCGCCGGGCGGGCCCATGCGGCACCGGACGGCGGGAACACAGTCCGGGTGCCGATCCTTATGTACCACTACATCTCGGTGAACCCCCACGCCCCGGCGGATCCCATGCGCACCCGGCTGTCCGTGACACCGGTGAACTTCGAGTACCAGATGGCGTGGCTGAAGGTGTTCGACTACACGCCCATCACGCTGGATGAGCTGGTCGCGGCGCGGGCGGGCACGGCCAAGCTGCCGCCGCGGCCGGTGGTGCTGACGTTCGACGACGGCTACGCCGACTTCTACACGAACGCCTTCCCGATCCTGCGCCGCAACGATTTCCACGCCACCGTCTACATCATCAGTGGCCGCGTCGGGATCAGCGGCCGCGTCGGGCAGCCGGCCTACATGACCTGGGACCAACTGCGCGCGCTGAACGAATCGGGACTGGTGACGATCGGCGCCCACACCCGAACCCACGCCGACCTGCCGCACCTGCCGCTCGACAAATCGTGGGCCGAGGTGTCCGGCGGCAAGCAGGACCTCGAGTCGAGGCTGGACATGACCGTCCGGCACTTCGCCTACCCGTCGGGGCGCTATGACCGAATCACCGTCGCGGTCACCCAGGCCGCCGGCTTCGTCACCGCCGTCACCACCCACGCCGCCGCCGCCATGCCCGGTGACGACCTCTTGGCGCTGCCGCGTGTCCGCGTGAGCGGGACCGAGACCTTGGCGCAGTTCGTCGAGGCCCTCGACGGGGTTCCCGTGGTAACGAACGAGTCTCAGCCGCCAACGAACCGCCTGCCCGAGCGTGGTGGCCCCTAACAGGCCCAGCGCTCAGCCCGCCAGAGGTTACTCGGCCAGACTGAATCGACATGAACCGCTTGGATCGGCGGCGGGATTGGCGACGCGGCGAGGGCAGGCACGGGGGCCTGCCCCTACAGAATACATTGCACCTACCGTGTCGCGGTTTGACCTCCGGCCGCCGCAATCATCGCATCGAACGCCCCCGCCACCTGGCCCTCGAACTCCGCCCCGATCTGATACACATCCCTGAACTCCGCAAACGCCCACC
>JBDTSC010000315.1:0-4633 GCA_039931375.1 Ardenticatenales bacterium | reverse complement strand
CGGTTGGGCGGCGTATAGCGCGGGCCGGGTCGCTTCGACGTTCGTACCGCCGCGGCGAGCGCCCATGCTACCATCGACCGCATGACCCCCCCCGAAACGATGTCCCGCAGGCTGCTGATCGTGCTGCCCATCCTCGTGTTTGCCGCCTGCACCCCCACGCAGCCCGCGGCAATCGACCGACCTGTCGACGCCGCCGACGCCTTCGTCGCCACAGCCGCGTCGGGGACGTCGCCGTCCCCGGCCGATCCGGCGCCCCCATCCACCGTGCCTGACGGTGCGGCTGACATCTCCCCCATCGACCGCTACCCCGCACCGCTCCGCTTCCCCTACCTCGCCAAGCCCCGCGACTCGGCGACCGCACGCGGCGCCAACGATGCCTCCAATGCATCCGATATGTCCGGCACATCCGGCACATCCGACACAACCGACGCGGCGCCGAACGGCGACACCGCCGTCACGTCGCCCTGCGCCGGCATCCTCCAGCGCGACGGCGATCGCTTCGTCCTCGACGGCCAGCCGGTGTTCCTCTTTGGGCTGAACGCGACGATGCTCATGGACCGGGAGGTCAAGGAGGATCAGATCGAGCCGCTCGTAGCGGCTCTGGGCGAGCGCGGCGTGAACACGATCCGGGTCTGGTTCTTCGAGGACGAGGACCCCGACCGGTTCGCCCGCCTGTTGGACAGCGGTGCGCGCCACGGCGTTCGCTTTGTCGTCACGCTGGCGGACAACGTCTTCAAGGGGCGCGACTGGTTCGGCGGGAAGGAGGACGAGAAGCGCTACCGGCCGCACCTGGCGCGGACGGTCGAGCGGTTCAAGGATCGGCCCGAGGTGGCGGCGTGGGAGCTGATCAACGAGCCGAACTGCGCCGGCAACCCCACGCAGGAGTGCCTGGACACGATCAAGGGCTGGCTGCGCGCCCGCGCCGCCGAGGTGAAGGCGATCGACGCCTGCCACCTCGTGTCGACGGGCATGATCGGCGCCGGCAACTACGATGAGGACCTCACGATGTACCGCCGCGTCCACCGCGAGCCGGTCATCGACATCGTCTCCGCCCACCGGCGGTCCTCGGACGAGAGCGAGAAGGAACGCGCCGCCGCCGAGGAGCTGGACCGTCCGCTCCTCTACGGCGAGATCTACGACGAAGGCTACGACGACGGCTGCAACCCCTTGTCGGACGACGCCCTCTCTCGCCGCGCCGAACGCATCGCCGACGACGTGCGCGACGCCATCCACAACGGCGTCGACGGCTATCTCCTGTGGGACTTCGCGCCCGGCACGATCCGCCGCACGGGCGGCAAGACGAAGGACTACTGCAACAAGTTCGGCTATGGACTGGACGACCCGCTGTGGGCGGCGCTCAAAGAGCGAGCGGGGCTCGTGCCGGCGGCGCCGTGGCACGGGGCGGGCGTGGGTCGGTGACGACGGGGGGAGGGGGCGGGCGGTCGAATGCCTCCAGAGGGCCAGCGTCGGCTGCCCTCCTCGCCGCCCTCGTCATCACCCTAGCCTGCCTGACCACCGTCCAATCCACCTACAACTCCAGCCCCCACGTCTACACCACCGACGTCGGCGAGATCCAGAACGCCCTCCCGCGCTGGGGGACGATCCACTTCACCGGCTACCCCGTCTACAGCGCCCTCGGTTCACTCTTTGTCACGCTCCTTCGCGCCGTCCACGTCCCGCCGGCGCTGGCCGTGTCGCTCTTCTCGCTCCTGTGGGCCGCCCTCGCCGCCGCCTGCGTCGCCGCGCTGGCCGTCCGGCTGGGCGCGCGCCGCTGGCCGGCCGTCGTCGGCGCGTGCTTGTACGGGCTGTCGACGTCCGCGTGGATGAACGGCTCGATCGCCGAGATCCACAGCACGACGATGTTCTTCACGGCGCTGTGCCTGCTGCTGGCCGTCCGCTACGAACACACCGGCGCTCGGCGCGACCTGCTGTGGCTGGCCGTCGCGTTCGTCCACGGCGTCCTGCACATGCGCGCCGTCCTGTTCCTCGCCCCGGCCCTCGCGATCCTCGTCGCCCCCCGCTGGCGCGACGTCCTGCGCGCATGGCGGCCGATCGTCGCCATCGGCCTCCTATCGCCCCTGGTCTATCTCTACATGCCGCTGCGCGAGTGGATGGGCGCCGCCTGGACGTTCGGCCAGACGCGCACGTGGCGCGGCTTCTGGGCGATGGTCCTCGACACGAAGGCGGACCGCATCGTCCACCCGCCCGCCGGCGCCGGGGAGCTGTGGCAGCGGGCGCGCACCGTGGCCGGCCTGTTCGGCGACGACGTCTGGTGGCCGCTGTTGCTCCTCGGCCTCGTCGGCGTCTTCGCCCTGGTCGCCTTGGCGCGCGGGGCAACGGAACGCGACGTCGACGCTGTGCCCGGCGACGCTGTGTCCGCCGACGCCGCGCCGGCCGACGCCGCGCCGGCCGACGCTGTGCCCGGCGACGCTGTGCCGGCCGACGCTGTGCCGGCCGATGCCGCGTCGCCGCCGCCCGACGCAAGCCTTCTCCGAGAGACCGCCGCAAGTACACCGTGGAATCCGCCAAGATCACAGTGGAATCTCGGCGGATCACAGTTCTTTTTCGACAGATCCCTGGGGATCTTCCGCCGCCCGCCGCGGGACGCGTGGCGCCTCGCACTCGGGCTGACCGCCGCCTGGGTCCCGTACGCCGCGCTGTGCCTCGTGATCTGGGAGGGTAAGGTCTCCGACGCCCTGCTGGCCGTCAAGTTGCCCGTGCCGATGATCGCCGGCATCGGCATCGCCCTCGGCCTCACGTGGCTCGCGGCGCGCTACGGCAACGCCGCCGGCCGCGCCGCCCTGCTCGCCGTAGCGCTCAGCGTAGCGGCGCTGGCCGTCCGCAGCTACCGGACGATCGAGCCGATCGTGCACGACCGCTCCCTCGCGCCCCTCGTCGCCGACGCGGATCGGCTATCGATCGATCCGGCGGACGATCCGCCGGTGGAGTCGGTGACAGTGCGCGGGCCGTCGGCGGCAGTGCCGGCGCTGGCGACGCGCCCGACGTCGACGGCCAGCGCGGCAACACCCCCCGTCACGCTCATGGCCCTGTGGGGCCACAACTTCTGGGCGCTGTCGTACGCGCAGGCGTTCCAGCGGCGCCTGGGCGGCCTGACGCTCGTCGACCACAACGCGGACGTCGGCGCGATCGCGCGGCGCGGGATGCTGCTCACCCCGAGCGACACGGTCACCGTCCTGAACGTCGACTGGTGGAGCGACCGCGTCGGCGACCCTGGGGGGCGGGTCCACCCCGAGATGATCGCGCCCGGCATCGTCTGGCTGCGCGAGGCGGAGCGGACGGACGCGGACGGATCGATCGCCGGCCTAACCGAGGGCCTCGGCTGGAGCCGCACCCTGGCGCCCGGCTTCCCCAACGCCTGGCCGCCCGCCCGCTCCGCCGAGCCCTTCGACGTGAACGACGCCCTCGCGATCGCCGCCGCCGACGTGCGCTGCCCGGCCGGCGACCCCTCGACGCTCGTCGTCACCCTCGACTGGACGGCCAAGCACGCGCCGCCGCTCGACGAGAGCATCGCGCTCCACGTCCTCGGCGGCGATCCGGCGGCCGGCCCGATCGCCCAAGCCGACCGCGCCGTGCCCGTCGACGGCTGGCGCCCCACGTCCGCCTGGACGCCGGGCGAGCGCGTGCGGGACATGATCGCCGTGCCCGTGGACGGCCGCCAGGCGACGGTGGAGGTGACGGCGTACCATGGGGATGGGAGCGGGGGGTTCGTGAACGGGGCGTGGGCGACGTTGGTCGTGCCGCCGACGTGTCGGGCGGTCGTTCGCGACGACTAGAGCGCCACCACCAACGAAGCATCGTCATGCCCGACGCGGTTCACCGCCCGCGACACGGCGTAGTACGTCAACGCCCCCTCCGGTGCCGCCCGGAGCAACGGCTCGACCAACGCCACGTCGCTGGCCGTCGGGTCGAGCCACAGCGCGTAGTCGGCGGGGTCCAGGATCACCGGCATTCGATCGTGCAACGGCGCAAGGGTCGCGTTCGCGGCCGTCGTCAGGATCGTGAACGTCTCGAGCGGCTCGTCGCCCTTGCCCCACCGCTCCCACAGCCCCGCGAACGCGATCGGTGCGCCGTCGGGGCGGGCGATGCGATACGGCTGCTTCGCGCCGCCCTCCGCGCGCCACTCGTAGAAGCCGTCCGCCGGCACGAGGCAGCGGCGGTGCCGCATCGCACTGCGAAAGCTGGGCTTCTCGGCGGCGGTTTCGCTGCGCGCGTTGATCAGCCGGCCGGCCGCGGACGCGTCCTTGGCCCACGACGGCACGAGCCCCCAGCGCAGGAAGTCCAGCACGGGCGCCTCGCGTTCGACGGACAGCCGCACCACCGGCGCCGCCTGCGTCGGCGCGATGTTGAACCGCGGGGCGACGTCGGGGACGGTCTCGAGGCCGAAGTGCTGGGCGAGGGTTTCGGCGGGGACGGACAGGGTGTAGCGGCCGCACATGGGGGGACCTCGGGATAAGTTCGGGAGTGCTGGGCGGCGGATCGGGGAGCGTCACTATTGTAGCCCGGCGACTCATCGCCCTGACCAGGCGGTGATCGCCCGGCCAAAACGAAAACGGGCGACCCTGTGTGGGCCGCCCGTTTCAATTTATCCCGTCCGTCTTTATCCCGTCCGTCG
>JBDTSC010000314.1:0-4634 GCA_039931375.1 Ardenticatenales bacterium | reverse complement strand
TAGGACCGGCGGACCGTGTAACTCGCGTGTAACTCCAACCCGTAGACTGTCCCTCGTACGGCCGACACGAGCGGCCGACGCAATCACAATGGACATCCCGCTGTGCGCGGGGTGGAAACGACCTGAAGGAGTCACGAATCATGATGCCCGAGACCGTCAAGACGAACCTGAACCAGTGGAACGAGATGCTCACCGCCTGGAACCAGTTCAACCTCGAGGCCAGCAAGGCCCAGATGGAGGCCCTGGTCAGCCTGCGCGAGCAGTGGAACGTCCTGTTCACGGACACGGCGAACCGCATGCAGGAGCTGGCGCAGAAGGAGCAGGCGCAGATCCAGAAGGCCACCGAGGGTTGGCAGGGTCAGCTGCAGACCGGCGTGCACCAGACGACCAAGCTGGTCGAGTCGATGAGCGCCGCCGGCCAGTCGATGGCGCAGGAGACCGCCCGCGCGATCCAGGCGCAGGCCAAGGTCGCCCAGGCGCAGGTGTCGGAGTTCGCGACCGTCGGCCGCGAGATGGCCGAGACCGTCGCGGACACGGCCAAGGCCACCCGCAAGAACTAGGCGATGACGAGCGTGAGCGCGTACGGGGCTTCGGCCTGAGCGCGCACCGTTCACGGCCAGGGCATGGCGTTCGCCGTGCCCTGGCCGTTTCCTGTTTGCCCGTTTCCTGTTTGCCCGTTTCCTGACTGCCCACTGGTCGTGGCGACGCGTGTCGCCGTCCGGCCGCGCACAAGGCGGCCGAGCGCCGTCGAAGGGATGGCTGTGATGAGCGAGGGGCCTGACCCGAGAGGGTCGATGTGGGAAGGAATCGCCGACGCCCAGCGGGCGATGTGGGCGCAATGGGCCGACCTGGCGGCGTCTGGCGCGCGGACGGCGGGGCAGACGCCGGCCGCCGCGGGTGATCGCGCCGGCGGGAGCGGCGGAGGAGCGACGTCGTCCGGCTGGATGCCCGGCACGGATACGTGGCCGGGGGCGACGGACGCCTGGATGGCCTCGTGGCGCCAGATGGCGCAGCAGACCGCATCGGCGTTCACGGCCGGCTCCGACCCGGTGGCCAAGGACATGGCGCAGGCGATGGCCGCCGCGCAAGAGACGATGATGCGCTTCGGCACGCTGATGCAGCAGGCGTGGGCGATGATGTCGTCGCCCACGGCGGCTGGCGAGGGTGCGTCGGCGCCGTTCGACGCCTTCGCCAAGTCGATGCAGCAGTCCGTCAACGCGCCGTGGGCGCAGTGGGTGACGCCGCCCGGCGGGGCGCAGGACCTGTGGCGGAGCTATCTCGAGTCGCTCGAGCGGCTGCCCGGCCCGTGGGCGAACGTGCTGAAGGGAATGCCGACGACGGCGACGCGCGCGATGGGCGGCGACCACTCCGAGCTAATCGGCCAGACGCGCATGCTGTGGGACGCGTGGGAGCGCGGCCCGGGCCGGATCATCGAGACGCCGGCGATGGGCTACGCCCGCGAGTCCACCGAGAAGCTCCAGCGCGGCTTCGACGCCTGGGTCGACTACCGGCGCGCCGTGTTCGAGTATGGCGTCGTCCTCAACGAGGCGTGGGCCGGCAGCGGACAGGCGGCCGTCGACATGCTGCGGCAGCGCGCCGAGACGAACACGCCGATCACCAGCCTGCGCGAGTTCGTCAACGCGTGGTCCGAGGCGACGGACGGCTCGTTGGAGGTGGCGTTCCGGTCGCCGCGCTACGCCGACGCGCAAGCGGTCATGCTGGCGGCGGCGATGCGCTACCGGCTGTGCGAGCGCGATCTGGTCGAGACGTTCCTGAAGAGCACCGACATCCCGGCGCGCTCCGAGCTGGACGAGACGAACCGGCGGCTGCACGCCGTCAAGCGCGAGGTCCGCGAGCTGCGCCAGGCGCTGGCGGCGCTGCGGGCGGGCGCGAGCGGCGCACCGACGACGGCGCCGCGCGAGGCGGCGACGGCCACCGGCGGCGGCGCGACGAAGGGCGGTACGAAGGCCAAGGCATCGACCTCGGCCACCGCCGGCACCCCGAAGCGGTCGGCTTCGGACAAGGAGGCGTGACGATGATGCCCAACGCGATCGCGATCACCCCCGAGACGTTTGCCCGCGAGCTGGCCGAGATGAGCCGGCAGGCCGTGGCGGGCGTGCAGACGCTGTCGAACATCGACAGCGACGACGTGAAGGTCGGGTGTTCGGCCAAAGAGGCGGTGTGGGAGGAGGACGGGATCACGCTCTATCGGTACACGCCGCGCGTGGCCAAGCCGCGGCCGGTGCCGCTGCTGATCTCGTACGCGCTGGTCAACCGGCCGTACATGGTCGACCTGCAGGAAGACCGCTCGATGGTCCGCAACCTCCTCGACCTGGGCCTCGACGTCTACCTCATCGACTGGGGCTACCCGACGCGCGCGGACCGCTGGCGGACGATGGACGACTACATCAACGGCTACCTGGATCGCTGCGTGGACGAGGTCCGGGCGCGTTCCGGCCAGGAGGCGATCCAACTGCTTGGCATCTGCCAGGGCGGAACGTTCAGCCTCTGCTATGCGGCGCTGCACCCGGAGAAGGTCAAGAACCTGATCACGATGGTCGCGCCGGTCGACTTCCACGCCGAGAACGGCGCCGACTGCGGCCTGCTCAACGCCTGGGCGCGGCCGATGGACATCGACATCATGGTCGACGCGCTCGGCAACATCCCGGGCGACATGATGAACCTCGGGTTCCTGATGCTCAAGCCGTTCCAGCTGAACATCGCCAAGTACGCCGCGCTGCTGGACATCGCGGACGACGACACGAAGGTCCGCAACTTCCTGCGGATGGAGAAGTGGATCTTCGACAGCCCGGACCAGGCCGGCGAGGCGTATCGGCAGTTCCTCAAGGACTTCTACCAGGACAACAAGCTCATCGCGGGCGAGGTCGAGATCGGCGGGCGTCTTGTGGACTTGAAGGCGGTGACGATGCCGGTGCTCAACGTGTACGCCGCGCAGGACCACCTCGTGCCGCCGGCGTCGTCGCTGGCGCTGGCGGGGCGGACGGGCACGGCGGACTACGAGGAGCTCTCGTACCCGGTGGGCCACATCGGCATGTACGTCAGCGGCAAGGTGCAGAAGACGTTGCCCGCGGCGTTGGTCGCGTGGCTGGACGCGCGGTCGTAACCTGGACGCGCGGTCGTAACATCGTCTCATTCGGGACGAGCCAGGACTAACGGAGGTGTGGCTGTGAAGGACGCGTACATCATCTCGGGCGCGCGGACGCCGCTCGGCAAGTTCGGCGGGGCGTTCGTCGACGTCTCGCCCATCGATCTGGGCGCGCATGCGATGCGCGCCGCAATGGCGCGCGGCGATGTCAGCGCGGACGCGGTGGACGGCTACGTCTTCGGCAACGTCGTCAGCGCCGGCCACGGCCAGCTGATCGCCCGCCAGGCCGCGATCAAGGCCGGGATTCCCGACACGATCGACGGCTACCACGTGAACATGGTGTGCTCGTCGGCGATGCTGGCGGCGATGAACGCCGTCACGCACATCAAGGCCGGCGAGCGCAACCTGATGGTCGCCGGCGGCACGGAGTCGATGTCCCAGAGCGGCTTCCTGATCCGGCCGGCCGCGCGCTGGGGCTACAAGTACATCTCGGGCAACGCCGAGCCGCTGATCGACCTGCTGGACCACGACGGCCTGATGGACCCGCTGACGGGCGAGCGGATGGGCGATCAGACGGAGCGCCTGGCCGCCGAGTTCGGGATCACCCGCCAGGACCTGGACGAGGTGGCCTACGAGTCGCACCGCCGCGCCGCGGCCGCAACGGACGGCGGGAAGTTCGCCGGCGAGATCGCGCCGTACGAGATCCAGGGCCGCAAAGGCGTGACCGTCGTGGACCGCGACGAGGGCATCCGGCCCGACACGACGATGGAGAGCCTGGCCAAGCTGCGGCCGGCGTTCCAGGCGGACGGCGTGATCACGGCCGGCAACGCCAGCCAGCTGACGGACGGCGCCGCCGCGCTCGTCATCGCCAGCGGCGACGCGGTCAAGGCGCACGGCCTGAAGCCGATCGCCAAGGTCCTGGGCAGCACGTGGGCCGCCGGCCCCGGCTGGCGCTTCGCCGGCGCGCCGATCCCGGCCGTCAAGCAGCTGCTGGATCAGCTCGGGATGACGGTGGACGACATCGACTTGTATGAGAACAACGAGGCGTTCGCCGTGAACTCGGTGCTCTTCCACCGCCAGCTCGGCGTGCCGTACGAGAAGCTGAACGTGAACGGCGGCGCGATCGCCCTGGGCCACCCGATCGGCGCGACGGGCGCGCGGCTCATCGTGACGCTGCTGGCGGCGATGGCAGACCGCGGCAAGTCCGTGGGGCTGGCGACGTTGTGCCACGGGACGGGCGGGAGCACGGCGGTGGTGGTGGAGCGGGTGGGGTAAGGACGCAATCGGCGCGTTCGGACCCACGTCTAACGCATCGACCATACTAGGGGCACGGCACGCCGTGCCCCTAGTCCTTGTGCATTCCTAGCCGCGGCTGGCCACCGGCAGGTAGATGCACGAGAAGCACTCGCCCGGCAGGAACGGCGTCCCGGTCGCCGGCACGCCGGTCGGCGTCGGCATCGGCGTGTCAAGGCGCGGTGTCGACGTCGGCGCGGTCGTGGGGATCGTCGTGGTGCTCGGCGGCGCGGTC
>JBDTSC010000313.1:0-4684 GCA_039931375.1 Ardenticatenales bacterium | reverse complement strand
TAACGCACGAACTCAGGCGCTACGCCACCCCCGCCGAGGCCCTGCGGCTCTGCACACCCCTCCCCGCCCCGTCCCGCCCTTCCCACCCTGCGCCCCACGATCACACCACCCGACTCCACGTCCTCGCACCCATGTCTTTGCCGATACCTCGCCGGCTGCACAGCGGATCTGTGTTTGGTGCGTTCGCCCTTGGCGGAAGGCGGGACGCGTCCAAGGTTGACCCGTCCCCCCCTTGCCCATACGCTGCCGCGCCATGCACCGGATGGACCGCCCCGCGCCCGACACACCGCCCGCCCTTTCGGCCCCGCCCCCCACGCAGCGCCGGCACCGCGCTATGGGCTGGCCCGCGCGCCTGGCCATCGTCGCCGCGCTGTGCGTCGCCTTCGCCCTTCGCGTCTGGCGGCTCGCGGACCTCCCGCCCGGGCTGCACACCGACGAGGGTCACTACGCGAAGGACGCGATCGCGATCCTCCACGGCGCGCGGCCATTGTTTCTGCCGGCGAACAACGGCCGCGAGCCGCTGTTCAGCTACGTCGCGGCCCTCGTGTTCGGCGGCGTCGGCGTGTCGGCGCTCAGCCTACGGCTCGTGGCCGCGTGGGCGGGCGTGCTCGCGGCGGCGCTGGCGGCGGGGGTTGCGCTGCGGTTGCCGGTCGGGCGTCCGGAGCGGACGGCGGTGCTCGCGGCCGCCGGCGTCGGGTTCACGTTTTGGCCCGTGCTGCAGTCGCGGGTCGGCCTGCGACTCATCCTGTTGCCGGTCTGGGTCGGGCTGTTGCTCGTGTGCTGGTCACGCGCCGTCGTCCCGCCGCCCAGCGACGTCTCGGCCGCGCGCCCAGCCGCCGAAGTGGACGAGGGCGCGCTGCCGGCGCGTCGTTGGCTCCATCAACTCCGCTGGCCCATCGCCACCGGCGTCGTCCTCGCCGCGGCGTTCTACACGCACCTCACGGGCCGGCTCTTGCCGCTGATCCCGTTATCGAGCGGCATGTGGCTGGCGTGGCGAACCCGCAGCCGCCGGCCGCTCGAGGCGGCCGTGATCGCCCTCGCGACGGCCGCGGTGCTCGGGGCGCCGCTGGCGCACTACTTCTACGCCCATCCGCTCGAGGCGGGCGCTCGAACGGCCGAGGTGTCCGTCCTCAACCCCGCCGTGAACGAAGGCGACCTCGTCGGCACGATCGTCGACAACGGCATCGCGCTCCTTGTCGCGCCCGTCTGGCGCGGCGATCGGAACCGCTACCACAACGCGCCCCGCCGCCCGATCTTTGGCGATCCGATCTGGGCGATCGGGTGGCTGATCGGGCTTGGCGTCCTGGCGGCATGGGCGATCGGCCGGCGCAGCGACCGGCGCAGCGGCCGGCGCAACGACCGGCGTAACGACCGGCGGGAGCGCTGGGCCGTGCTGCTGGCGGCGACGCTGGCGGTGACCGTCGTGCCTTCCTGGCTCAGCGCCGCGGCGCCGAACTTCCTGCGGCTGACCGGCACATGGCCCGTCCTGTTCCCCGTTGCCGCCGTCGGCATCGACGCCGTGGCCGTCTGGGCGCGCCAGCGCACCGAACGCCTTGCGCGGCGGCGCGCGGGTCGATCGGCCGGATGGAGATCGAGCGGCCGAATCGTGGAGTGGGCCGTGGTCGCGTTCGCATGCGGGCTGCCGCTGGCATCGACCGTGCGGGACTACTTCGGATCGTACGCGTCCGACCCCCGGCTGTACGACATCTTCAACGGCGCCGCGACGGAGCACGGCCGGCAGCTCGCCCGGATCGGCGCCGAGGGTCCGACGTTCATCACGCCGCTCCTGGCCGGCCAGACCGCGATCGCCGTCCTGACCGCCGCCGCCCCGCCGACCGAGGTCGACGCATCCCATGGCCTCCTCCTGGCGCCGATCGGCCGATCAGCCCGCTACGCGTTCGACCCACTCGAAGCGGACGCCGCCGCCACGTTCGGCGCGCGCTGGCCTGAGGCGACGGGCGGCACGCTCCGGGACAGCCGCGGGCAGCCGTCCCTCACCCTCTTCACGTTCCCCGCGCCGCTGGCCGACGCCATCGCCGCCGCGCTTCCGCGTCCGCCGGACGGGGCGGTGGCGTTCGGCGACGCGTTCGTGCTCGTCGGCGCCGCGGCCGCGCCGCTGACGGTCGCGGCGGGCGGCACCGTCACGGTCGCACTGCAGCTCGATGTGGTGCGGCCGACCGCCGTCGACCACAACCTGTTCGTGCACGCCGTCGACGGCCGGGGCGATGCGGTCGGCCAGTTCGACGGACCGCCGTTCGACGGGCATCCGGCCACGGATCGCTGGCCGGCGGGCGGGCGGGTGCGGCTGGTCGTCACGCTGGACGTGGCCGCCGACGCGGTGCCCGGTCCGGTGGATCTGCGCCTTGGATGGTACGACTGGCGAACCGGGACGCGGCTGCGCTGCGCGCCCTGTCCGGGCGGCGAGTCGGCGGCGCGGCTGGGCACGATTCGGGTCGCCCGCTGACGGCGGGCTTACCGGATTCGGGCCGGTCCCTGACATGCCGAAATTCCGCGACACCTTTTCGAGCGGTCGTGCGTCTATGTCCATGTAGCTGTGAACGGAACGATTTGCGGTTTGGATGTGTCCATTGGGATCGAGGGGTTGGTCGGACGGTTCGGTCGGACGGTTCGGTCGGACGGCTTGGTCGCTCGGTTTGGTCGTTGGCCTTGAACTTGCAGTGCTCGATTTGGGTTTGGTACGACAGTTCACCGATTTGGTGGGGTTTCGAGAGCGCGGCCCGTTTTCCGCGACACACATTTTCCGCGACACACATTGGAGGTCGGATGATGCAGCAGCAGAAGAGTTCGAACGGCAGCTTCCAGGGCGCGCGCGATCGCATGCGCCTGCTCGGCGGCTACCTGCTCCTCAGCGCCATCTTCGAGGACAAGGCACCGGCCAACCCGCAACGCGTGATCCGCTTGCGCGGCGGCGGCCATCGGCCGCGAATCCACTTCGCCCCTCAGCGCGTCACCGTCCGCTAACCGTTCTGCCTGGCCGTGCGTCCTCGACGACGCGCGGCGGGCGGGCGACGACGCTTTGGTCGGACGACCGAGGCGTGCGGGGTCGCGGCGCGTTGTCTGACTTGGCCCCCGGCTCAATCGAGCCGGGGGTCCTTTTGTTGGTCCGCACGTTGACTGTCCGAACACCGCCGCCGACGCGTTGCCCCGCCATGCGTCGCCGTAGCCGCAGCGCTCCCCTCGCGCCGCTCCGCGCTTGTGTCGAGAGCGCCGCGGCGGCACGATAGCCGCATGCACGTTGCCGACGCACAGCCCGACCCGCCGCCCGCCGCACCGCAGACGACGCCCTCTCCTGGCGCGGCGTCCGCCCGACTCCGCGTGACCGGCGGCCGCCCGCTCGCCGGCGATCCGCCGCTCGTCGGCGACAAGTCGCTCTCGCATCGTGTCCTCGTCCTCGGCGCCCTCGCCGACGGACCGACCCGGATCGCGAACCTATCGCCGTGCCACGATGTTCAGCGCACCCGCGCGGCCGTGGACGCCCTCGGCGCCCGGGTGCGCGACGTTGGCGACGACCGCGACACGGGCGATAGGGTCGGCGGCGGCGACGTAGGTGACGGGCGCATCGTCATCGTCGGCCGCGGCCCCGCCGGCCTGGACGGACCGCAGATCGCGATCGATTGCGGCGACTCGGGCACGACGATGCGGCTCCTGGCCGGATTGCTCGCGGGCCAGCGCCGCGCCTTCACGCTCCGCGCCGCAAGCGGTCTGGGGCGACGCCCGATGGGTCGGGTGATCGCGCCGCTGGCCGCGATGGGCGCCCGGATCGAGTCCGAAGGCGGGCACGCGCCGTTGCGCGGCCAAGGCGGCGGGCTCCGCGGCGCTGATCTCACGCTCGACATCGCCAGCGCTCAGGTGGGAAGCGCCATCCTGTTGGCAGCGCTGAACGCCGTCGGCACGACGCGCGTGCGTTATCCATCGCCCGTGCGGGACCACACCGAGCGGATGCTGCGCGGCATGGGCGCCCCCATCGACTTCGACGAGCGGCAGTCCGTGCTGTCCGGCCCGATCGCCCGCCTGCAACCGCCCGGCGGCGGCGATTATGTGGTGCCCGAAGACCCGTCGGCCGCCGCGTTCGTCCTGGCCGCCGCGGCGATCGTGCCTGGTTCGAGCGTCCGTCTGCGAGGCGTCGGCCTGAACCCGGGCCGCACCGGCTTCCTGGACGCCCTTCGCGCCATGGGCGCCGACGTTCGAATCGACGCGGTGCACGAGCGGCACGGCGAGCCCGTGGGCGACGTCTCGCTGCGCCAGCGCGCGCTGCACGGCACGACCGTCGGCGGCGCGCTCGTGCCGCGCGCGATCGACGAGCTGCCGCTGCTGGCCGTGGTGGCGACGCAAGCCGCCGGGACGACCGTGATCCGCGACGCCGCCGAGCTGCGCGTCAAGGAGAGCGACCGGTTGGCGACGATCGCCGCCGGCCTGCGACGCCTGGGTGCTGACATCGTCGAGCGGCCGGACGGCCTGACGATCACCGGCCCGACGCCGCTGTTCGGCGCCGCGGTGGACGGCGCGGATGACCATCGGATCGTGATGGCGCTGGCCGTCGCCGGGCTGGCGGCCGCCGGGACGACGCACGTCAGCGACGCGTGGCGGGTGGGGGACTCGTATCCGCGGTTCGTCGAGGCGCTGGTCGGGATGGGGGCAGACGCGGCGGTCGAAGGGGAGTGAC
>JBDTSC010000312.1:0-4692 GCA_039931375.1 Ardenticatenales bacterium | reverse complement strand
ACGTCCGCCGCAACGTCCGCCGACTCGACCGCCGAGCCCGCCCCGATCGCCCCGCCCGCGGAGCCGCGACCATGACCGAATTGCCCGAGACCGAACAGCCGATGCTCCCTCCCGAGCCGGAGGCCATGGTGCACGAACCGACGTCGCCGCGGCGGGATGGAGGCTGGCGTGCGGTGTACGGCCGAACGCGGCGGTTCGAAGGCGGGTTCACAGTTCTGGCGTTGGCGCTCATCGTCTTCGCCGGCTTCTACCTGCGCACGGTCGGCATCGACTGGGACGCCGGGCAGCATCTGCACCCGGACGAGCGCTTCTTGACGGACGTGAGCAGCTCGCTGCACATGCCGCTGAACCTGCAGAACTATCTCGACACGGACACGTCGCCGCTGAACCCCCGCAACCAGGGCAAGGCGTTCTTCTCGTACGGTACCTGGCCGATCACGATCGCGCGGGTCATGGCGGATGCCGACGGGCCGCTCGGGCTCGGCATGACGGACTACGGCTCGATCTACATCGTCGGCCGCTACATGAGCGGGCTGCTCGACCTGCTGACCGTCCTCCTGGTGTTCGCGCTCGGCGTCGTGCTGTACGACAAGCGCGTGGGCCTGCTGGCCGCCGTCTTCATGGCGTTCATGGCGTTCGATATCCAGCAGTCCCACTTCTTCACGGTCGACGCGCCGCTCACGTGCTTCGTCACGCTGACGCTGCTCGGGCTCGCGCTGGCGGTGCGACGCGGGACGTGGTGGCCGCTGCTCGTGGCGGGGATCGGGCTTGCGATGGCCCTCGGAAGCAAGATCACGGTGTGGCTGCTCGTGCCGATCGCCGTGCTCGCCATCGTCGTAGCCGAACTGCGGCGAGCGCATCCGGAGAGTGGACTCGCCGCAGGCTCGTCCGCTACGCGGCTGGCGATGTGGCGGGCCGCGGGCAAGGTCGCCCTGCTGGGCGCCGTGAGCTACGTGGCGCTCCGCTTCGCGCAGCCGGACATGTGGGCCGGCCCGGGCTGGCCGAACGTCGTTGGCAACTCCGCCCGCTACGCGGAGGTGACAAGCGGCCCATACCTGAAGGACATGCACTGGCAGACGCTCCTGGACGTCATACCGGGCTTTCTGCAAAAGTACCTGTTGCCCGACCCCCGTTGGTTGAACAACATGGGGCAGATCAAGAGCCTGGTCACGGGGTTCGGCATGGACTGGCCGCCGAACCATCAGTGGTGGGGGCGGTTGGGATACATCTTCCCGCTGCGGAACATGGTGCTGTGGGGCATGGGGCCGCTGCTCGGCGTCGCCGCTTGGCTGTCGTGGTTGTGCGCCGGCGTCGCGATCTGGCGGGGCCGGCGGCGGCACTTGCTGCCGTGGCTGTGGGTGACGGTGTACTTCGGCTACACCGGCATCCAGTGGGTCAAGACGATGCGCTACACGCTTCCGATCTACCCGTCGCTGGCCCTGCTGGCCGCTTGGGGTTTGATCGCCTGGGTCGACTGGGCACGCGCGCGAGCGGATGGACGGCCCGGCGACCATGCGCCCGTCGATCCACCGGCCGACGACGGACGAACGCCCGCCCCACGCGGCCGAACGGGACGCATCCGCGCGGCGTTCGAACGCGCCATCGGCGGGCGCAACGGCCCCCGCCTGGCGCTCGCCGCCACCGCGGCGGTCGTCGTGGGCACGATGGCGTGGGGATTCATGTTCTCGCGGATCTACACCCGCCACCACAGCCGGGTGGCGGGCAGCCACTGGGTCTACCACAACCTTCCGACCGCCGTCGGCGTCCACATCGCCGCCGACCCTCAACAGGTGTACAGCGGCCCGTGGCTTCCAGCGCAGGCGCCGGGCGACCTGCGGGCGGTTGGCGGGGTGCAGTGGCCGCTCGACAGCCGCTGGACGGGCCCGATGCGCCTGCTCCTGCCGGACGAGTCGTGGCAGCAGCGCTGGACAGGCGATCACGCGGGCGCCAAGCCCGACCTGTGGACGCCCGCTCGTGGCACCCTCGCGGACGAGGAAGCGTTGCCGCGCGTGACCGTCGATGCCATCCGACTGGCGTACGCGCGCGGTGACGCGGACGTACGGCGCTCGATCCGCGTCGTGCTCAGCGCGGGCGCCTCCCTCGGCCCCGACGGGACGCCCGAGCGGCCGATCGCCGAGGGCGCGCTTGACATCGAGGTCGGCGGGGAAGAGTCAAACCTTCAGGTTCCGTTGGCCGCACCGGCCGAACTGCACCTGGGCCAGGAAGTGTACGTCTGGGTCGCCGTCGAGGGCGGCGCCATCACGGTCCGTCCATCGATCCTGGCGTACGAAACGCACTGGGACGACATCGTGCCGGAGGGGATGTACGGCTACGCCGGCTACGACGACGCGAACTCGGAGTGGGTGGACGGCCTCTTCGTCGAGACGGACCTCGAGATGTACGGCGAAGACTATCCCGACTGGCTCTCGCAGACCATCGACCAGATCTCGACCATCGACTACTGGGTGTCGTCGAGCAATCGGGTCTACGGCGCCGTGGCGCAGCTGCCGATGCGGTACCCGGCGACGATCGCGTTCTATCAACGCGTGATGTTCGGGCAGGAGATGGGCTGGAAGCACCTGGCGTCCATCACGTCGTTCCCGAACTTCGGCCCGATCCGGATCAACGACCAGGGCGCCGAGGAGGCGTACCACGTCTACGACCACCCGGAGGTGGACGTCTTCGAGCGGCCGCACCCGTTCGACGGCGCCGCGCTCAAGGCGTACCTCGCGCCGCAGATCTCCACGAAGCACTGGGCGTTCCCACCGGTCGCGACGAACCCGATCACGCGCTGGCTGGACGCCCTCCTCGGCCGCATCCCCGTCGACCGCGCCGCCGCGGCCGCCGACCTGGACTCCGGCGCGTCGAAGTACCATCCCGTCGACGACATCCTCCTGTCGAAGGCGCGCGCCGACGAGCAGCGGGCGGGCGGGACGTGGCGCTCGATTTTCAACCCGTACAGCTTGATCAACCGTTATCCGTTGTTGGCCGTTCTCCTGTGGTACTTCGTGCTGCTCGCCCTCGGCATCGCCGCCTTCCCGCTCGTCGCCGTCGCGCTGCCCGGCATGCCGGACCGCGGCTGGTCCGTCGCCCGAACGGCGGGCCTGCTGCTGACGAGCTATATCGCCTGGGTCGCGGCGTCCACGCCGCTGGCCACGAACACGTGGTGGCTGCTGGCGGCGTCGGCCATCGTCGTCGCGCTCGCATCCACGCTCGTGGCGCGGAGCGCGCGGTTCGACGTGCGCAGGTGGTGGCGCGACCACCGCGATACGATCGTGCGCGTCGAGGTCGTGTTCGGCGCGATCTTCGCGGTGTTCCTGGCGATCCGCTTCGGCAACCCCGACCTGTGGCACATCTCCAAGGGCGGCGAGAAGCCGATGGACTTCGCCTACCTGAACGCCACGCTGCGCACGCTGCGCTTCCCGCCGTACGATCCGTGGTTCGCCGGCAGCAAGCTCAACTACTACTACTACGGGTTCGTCTTCATCGGCGCCCTGATCAAGCTGACGGGGGTCGTGCCCTGGATCGCGTACAACCTGGCGATCCCGACGCTCGCGGCGCTCACGGGCACCGGCGTGTACGGCATCGTGTCCGCATGGCTCAGCCGCGGCGGCGTGCCCACGGGGCGGGCGAACCGGATGGGCCGGTTGGCGGCGGTGATGACGGTGCTCATGGGAAACCTGTACCAGGCGCCATGGATGGCCAAGCGGATGGCGGAGATCGCACCGCCGGTCGGCGATGGACCGCTGGCGAACGTCGTCGGCCGCCTCGACGGCGCTCCGCTGATCGGGTCCGCGATGCGCACGGTTCGTGGGCTCTGGGCGTTTGTGTCCGACCCGTCATCGCGCTACAGCATCCCGCTCGATCACTGGTACTGGAATGCGTCCCGGGCGATCCCGTCCGGCTCGAACGTCCAGCCGATCACCGAGTTTCCGTTCTTCACGTACCTGTACGCCGACCTGCACGCCCACATGATGGCGATGCCGATCGCCGTCCTGGCATGCGCCGTGGTGGTCAGCTGGGCGCTGCCGGTTGCGGATGCGGACTACCATCAGCCGTGGGTGCGACCGGACGCCGTCGTGCGCCTCGCGCTCGGCGCGTTGGCGATCGGTGCGCTGTGGCCGACGAACACGTGGGACTTCCCGTCCTACGGGCTGATCGCGGCCGGCGGCATCGCGCTCGGGGAGTACATCCGGCGGCGGCGCCTCGACCTGGTCTGGTTTGGACGGGTCGCCGTCACCGGCGGGGCGCTCCTGGCGCTCAGCCTGGCGCTCTTCTTGCCCTATCACCTGAACTACATCACGCCGTACTCCGAGTTCAAGCTCTGGACCGGCTTCCGCACGCCGCCGAGCGCGTACCTGACGGTGCACGGCATCTTCCTCTTTGCGCTGGTGAGCTGGTCCGTTACGGCGCTGATCACCGCCGCCGAGCACCGTGCGGAGCGGCGGGCGCTGTTCGTTCGTCTCGCCGTGCTGGCCGCAGGTGCCGCCGTCGGCGCGTTCCTCCTGTGGCGGTGGTCCGTATCGACGGTGCAGTACGACCTGGCGCCGGACGGCCCGCATCCCGGTTGGGGCACGCCGCTCATCGTGCTGGCGGTGTTCGGGCTCGGCCTCGTGCACGTGCTGCGCCGGGATGCGACGCCCGCGGCGCGGCTGGTCGGGCTGTTTCTCGCGGTCGGGGCGCTGCTCACCG